>CALVUL010000032.1 GCA_944363555.1 uncultured Clostridia bacterium | reverse complement strand
AAGGGGCTGGGCAAAAAGACGGCGGAGCGCATCGTGCTGGAACTTCGGGAAAAGATCTCCGCCGACGGCAGGGAGGAGGTCGCGTCCGGCGGACTTCCCGCGCAGACGGAAACGGCGGTGGACGAGGACGCCGTCATCGCCCTTATGGGGCTGGGGTTCAACCGCAACGAAAGCATTGCGGGCATACGCGCGGCGTACGCCGCCGGCGCGACGGATATCAAGGACGTGTTGAGTTACGCGCTCAGAACGATGAGGTAATATGGAAGAAGAAAGACTTGTTCTCTCCACGAAGGAGTTCGAGGACAACGAGGTGGAAAACGTTCTCCGCCCGAAAAACATGGAAGGATATATCGGTCAGCAGAAGATCAAGGACAACCTGACCGTATACATCGAGGCGTGCAAACTGCGGGGGGACGCCCTCGATCACGTGCTGCTTTACGGCCCCCCGGGGCTGGGGAAAACGACGCTCGCGCACATCATCGCCAATGAACTCGGTACGGCGATCAAGATCACCAGCGGGCCCGCCATCGACCACGCGGGGGATCTCGCGTCGATTTTAACCAACTTAAATCAAAACGACGTGCTCTTTATCGACGAGATCCATCGGCTCAATCACAACGTGGAGGAGATCTTATACCCCGCGATGGAGGATTTTACCCTCGACTTGATTCTCGGCAAGGGGCCGTCCGCCAAAAACGTGCAGTTGCCGCTGCCGAAGTTCACCCTCATCGGCGCGACGACGAAGGCGGGCATGCTCGCCTCGCCTTTGCGCGACAGGTTCGGCGTGATCTGCCGGCTGGAAAATTATTCGCCGGAAGAACTCGGCGAGATCGTGCGCCGTTCGGCGGTGAAACTGGGCGCGGAGATCGAACGCGCCGCGGCGGAAGAGATCGCAAAGCGCAGCCGCGGCACGCCGCGTATCGCCAACCGCCTTTTGAAGCGCGTGCGGGATTTTTCTTCGGTAAAACGCCACGCCCGCATCGTTTTGGAGGACGCGAAAGAGGCGCTCGAACGCATGGAGATCGACAATCTCGGCCTTGACGAGACCGACAGGAATCTGCTGCGCTCCATGGTTACGAAGTTCAACGGCGGCCCCTGCGGGCTGGATACCCTCGCCGCCACCGTCAACGAGGACGCGAACACCATCGAGGACGTGTACGAGCCGTATCTGATGCAACTCGGCTTTATCGCGCGCACTCCGCGGGGGCGCATACTTCTGAAAAAGGGCTACGAGCATCTCGGGCTGAAGATGCCCGAGGCGAAAATGCAGCAGCTTTCCCTGCTCGAACGGGAAGATTGACATGAAAACATCCGATTTCGATTACGAGCTTCCCGAAGAACTCATCGCGCAGACCCCCGCCGAGCCGCGGGACCACTCCCGTCTGCTCGTTTACGACAGAAAGACGAAGACCGTCAGCCACAGGCATTTTTACGAGATCGGCGAGTATCTGCGCGCCGGCGACGTGCTCGTGCGCAACAATACCCGCGTTCTGCCGGCGCGCCTTTACGGCTATACGCCCCACGGCGGCAGGGTGGAAGTGCTCTTGCTGAAACGCTTGGGCCTTACCGATTGGGAGGTGCTGGTCAAGCCCGGGAAAAAGGCGCGGGTCAACGCGACGCTGAAATTCAACGATAAACTTTCGTTAAAAGTCAACGCCTTGGCGGCGGACGGCTGCCGGCGGGTAACTTTTTTCTACGAGGGCGTGTTCGAGGATCTTCTCGCAGAGGTCGGGGAAACGCCCCTGCCCCCGTACATTCACGAAAAGCCGGCGGATAAAGAACGGTATCAGACGGTGTACGCCAAGATCGACGGCAGCGCCGCCGCGCCGACGGCGGGGCTGCATTTTACCCCTGAACTTTTGAAAAAACTGGAAGAAAACGGGGTGGAGATCGCGGATATTCTGCTGCACGTGGGGCTGGGCACGTTCCGCCCCGTAAAGGCGGAGGAGATCGCCGATCATAAGATGCACAGCGAATATTACCGCATCACGGAAGAGGCGGCTGAAAAGATCAACCGCGCGAAGAAAGAGGGGCGCAGGATCGTCGCCGTCGGCACGACGAGCGTGCGCACGCTGGAAAGCGCGGCGGACGAAAACGGAACGGTCGCGTCGGGGGACGGGGATACGGAGATCTTCATTTATCCCGGGGTGAAAATCAAGTGCGTGGACGCGCTGATCACCAACTTCCATCTGCCGAAGTCCACCCTCATCATGCTGGTTTCCGCCTTCTGCGGCAGGGAGGAAACGCTGCGCATCTACAACGAGGCGGTAAAAGAGCGGTATCGCTTTTTCAGTTTCGGCGACGCGATGCTCATTTTATGATTCCGGCGTTTTCCGCCGCGGCTATATTCTGTTACGAAATGGAAAAGATATGAAAAAGGACTTTCGTTTTGAAATCGTGAAACAGGACTCCCGCACCGGCGCGCGCGCGGGCGTTTTTCATACGCCGCACGGCGATATCGAGACCCCCGTATACATGCCCGTGGGCACGCAGGCGACGGTCAAGGGCGTTCTTCCGCGCGATCTCAAAGAGGCGGGGGCGCAGATCGTTTTAGCCAATACCTATCACCTTTACATGCGCCCGGGCGACGAGATCGTCAAGGCGGCGGGGGGGCTGCACAAATTCATGAACTGGGACAGGCCCATCCTCACCGACAGCGGCGGGTTTCAGGTGTTTTCTCTGGCGAAACTCAACAAGATCAAAGACGAGGGCGTGTATTTCAATTCCCATGTGGACGGCAGGCTGCATTTCATCTCCCCCGAAAAGGCGATGGAGATCGAAAGCAACCTCGGCGCGGATATCGCCATGGCGTTCGATCAGTGCAGCCCGTACGGCGCGGATTACAAATTTTCCGAAGCGGCGATGGCGCGCACCCTGCGCTGGCTGGAGCGCTGTTATGCCGCGCACGATAATCCCGATCAGGCGCTCTTTCCCATCGTGCAGGGGAACATGTTCAAGGATCTCAGGGAGATCAGCCTGAAAGAAAGCATCCCTTACGCGGAATACGGCATCGCCATAGGCGGGCTGTCCGTGGGGGAGCCCAAGCCGCTGATGTACGAGATCATGGATTTCATGCTCGATAAATACCCCGTAAACGTGCCGCGTTATCTGATGGGCGTGGGCAGCCCCGACTGCCTGATCGAGGGGACGAAGCGGGGCATCGATATGTTCGACTGCGTGCTCGCCACCCGCATCGCCCGCAACGGCACGGCGCTCACCTCCCGCGGCAAAGTGGTGGTGCGCAACGGGAAATATAAAGAAGATTTCACCCCCCTCGATCCCGAATGCGGCTGCTATTGCTGCCGCAATTACACGAAAGCCTATCTCAGGCACATGATCAACGTGGGGGAAATGACGGGCGCCATGCTCATCAGCCTGCACAATATTTCCTTTTTGACGCGTTTGATGCGCGACATGCGGCAGGCGATCTTGCAGGACGCGCTGCCGGAATTCGCCGAGGCGTTTTACGCGAAATACGGCACGGACGGCACGTTCTGAGGGCGGAACGGCGGGAAAAAGAAAGGTGATTTTGACCTCTTTTGTCGGAAAGGCGGGCGGGAAAGACAAATTGCTTTCAAACGCTTGCCAAATTTTTCAAAATAAAGTACAATAGTAAAAAACTTCAAGGAGCAGATCGGATGTTGAATTTATTATTGGAAGGCGAAGGCGGCAGCAATGCCGGCACGTGGGTCATTTACGGGATTCTCGCCGTACTGATCGTCGGCTTTTTCGTGTGGACGACGATCTCGTCCAGAAAGCGCAGGAAGCAGGAAGAGGAAAAACTCGCCGCGCTGAAAGTGGGCGATAAGGTCAAGACCATCGGCGGCGTCTGCGGCGTGGTCATCGCCATCGACGACGCGGAAAACACCTTCACCCTCGAAACGGGCAGCGGCAGCAACGTATCCTACATCAAATTCGATAAGGGCGCGATCTACCAGACCGCTCCTTCCGCGGCGGCGCAGGCGGCGGAAGAAGAAAAAGCGCAAGAGTCGGGCGAGCCCGAAAAAAGCGAACCTGCCGGCAAGGCGGAGCCCGCCGAGGCGGCGGAACCCGCGGAAGAAAAGAAAGAAAACGAATAATGCAGAAAACCTCCGCATAGATTGAACTGTGCGGAGGTTTTTTATGGACGTGAAAAGCGATATAAAAATGATCGTAAACGGCGTGCTGAAAGGGCTGATCTTTTCCCTGCTCGCCGTTTTGCTGTTTTCCTTCATCGTCAAGCTGTGTTCGCCGGGGAATAACGTGATATACGCCGTCAACCAGTTCATCAAATGTCTGGCGGTGTTTACGGGGTGCTTTTTCTCCCTGAAAGGCAGGCTCGGCTGGCTCAAAGGGGCGGTCACGGGTCTGCTCGTGTTCCTCTTTACCTATCTCGTATTCGCTCTCCTCGCCGGCACGCAGGCGTTCGGCGCGGGGTTTTTGCTCGATCTCCTTTTCGGCGCCGCTTTGGGGCTGATTTCGGGGATTATCAGCGTAAATGTGCGAAAAGAAGGTTAAAGGTCTTGACATAGCCGCCGCTTTTTTGTATAATAATTAAAAAGAAACCGAAAATCACGGAGGTCATTATGCGCAGAATCAAAACGGTGGCGGTCCCCGCCAAGAGGAACAATACGGGCTGCGGCGAATGCAGGAGCACCTGCCAGTCGGCGTGCAAAACGTCCTGCACGGTAGGCAATCAGTCCTGCGAAAAAATCACGAGAGAAACCAAGATCAAAGAATTGAACTAATCGTCGGAAATCGGAATTTTCGGGAGCAGTAAAATTTACTGCTCCTCTTTAATGTACGGAGAAAGAATCATGGTGCATGCTTTTTGTGCCGAAGGCACGTATTATCTGTTCGACAGCGCCTCCGGCGCGCTGCATATCTGCGACGCGCTTACCGCGGAAGTCGTCAAAAAAAAGAGCGGGGAGCCGTACGATCTGCACGGCGTCGACGAAAGCGAGATCGCGGAGATCGAAGAGGAGATCGAAACGCTGAAAAAAGAGGGGGCGCTCTTTGCCGAGGAGGAAAAGGAGATCCCCTTGAAAAGCGAGGAAGTCAAGGCGCTTTGCCTGCACATCTGCCACGATTGCAACCTGCGCTGCGAATACTGTTTCGCGGGGCAGGGCAGTTACAAGGGGCGTTCGGAATATATGCCCTTTAAGGTGGCGAAGGCGGCGGTGGATTTTCTCATCGCCAACAGCGGCAAACGCAGGATTCTTGAAATGGATTTCTTCGGCGGCGAGCCGCTGATGAATCTTTCCGTGGTGAAACAGACGGTGGATTACGCCAAGGCGGAGGGGAAAAAGCACGGGAAAAAATTCCTTTTTACCCTGACGACCAACGGCGTTCTGCTCGACGAAGAAACGGCGAAATACCTCAACGAGGAGATGGAAAACGTCGTTTTGAGTCTCGACGGCAGGAAGGAAGTGCACGATGCCGTGCGCAAAACCGTCAACGGCAAAGGCAGTTACGACGTCATCGTGGAAAACATCAAAAACTTCGTGAAAATGCGGGGGGACAAGCATTATTACGTGCGCGGCACGTTCACGAAAAAGAACCTCGATTTCGGCAACGACGTGCTCTTTTTGGCGGATAACGGACTTACGGAGATCTCCCTCGAACCGGTGGTTACCGACGAGGGCAGCCCGCTTTACATCGCGGAAGAGGACGTGCCCGCGATCGCGGAAGAATACCGCCGCCTCGCAAGGGAGTACCGCCGCAGAAAAGCCGCGGGGGAAAAACTGTTCAATTTCTTTCATTTCCAGATCGATTTGGACGGCGGGCCGTGCCTGAAAAAGCGCGTTTCGGCGTGCGGCGCGGGCAACGAGTATTTTTCCGTTACGCCCAACGGGGATATTTTCCCCTGCCATCAGTTCGCCGATATGCCCGAATACAGGATGGGCAGCGTATTCGAAGGGAAACTCGACGGGCGCATCCGCGCGATCTTCCGCGACAACAATCTCTACACCCGCGAAGCGTGCAAAAATTGTTTCGCAAAATTCCATTGCAGCGGCGGCTGCCCCGCCAACAACATCCGCAAGGGCGGGGATATAAACACCCCCTACAAGATCACATGCGGCATGATGAAGGCGCGCATGGAGTGCGCCCTTGCCCTGTACGCGGAAGAAAAATGCGAAGAAAAATAGCCCGCAAGCCCGCGATTTGGCAAATTATTCCCGATTTTTCTTGACTATAAAACAAATCCGTTATATAATAATTTAGTCTGAATGCATATATCCGCATTCGGCTTGCATTGCTTTTTTGGGAGGCAACAATGAACAGAAAAAAGTCAATCGCGCTGCTGATCGTCGTCAGCGTGGTGATCGCCCTTCTGGCAGTCGCCGCTTTCGCGCAGTTCCGGATCCCGTTTTATAAAAACGGCACCCGTATTTATCAGTCCTTTCTGGGGGCGATAGAACTCGACGGTGATCTGGAAGGGAGCGTCGCCTACGAGCTGACGCTGAAAGAGGATATTTCCGCCGCCGACACCGGCGACGTGGATCCCGAAGAGGTCGTCAAAACCCTCGAATACCGTCTGGAAGCGCTGGGATACGCGTCCTCGGCGGTTACCGCGTACCGCGAAAGCGAAACGGATAACTGGTCGTTCCGCATCGAGATGCGCGCGAGCGACACCTACGCGGAGGATATCGAAGTCGTGGCGCGTTACGGCGAACTGGAATTTACCGACGGCAGCGGCGCGTATCTCTTCGGCAGGGATATGGTGCGGAGCGCGAAATACATCGCGCAGACGGTGGCGGCGCAGACGACGCACTATGTGGAACTCGCGTTTACCGACGAGGGGATCGACGAACTCGAAGCGGCGATCGCCGCAGTTGAGGATGGGGAAGCCTTTACGCTGACCATCACCCTCGGCGACACGCAGTTGTTTTCCGGTAAATTGACGGAGGACACCCTTTCGCAGAACGCGCTGTACATCGGCGGGGAAAACACCACGGAAACGGCGGCGCGCCAATTGGCGCTGCAGATCGCTTCCGGCGGGCTCGCCTACGAATACGAGATCGGCGATCCGATGCTCTCGGCGCCCCTTCTCGGGGAAAACGCCGCGTCGCTCGTCTTCTGGGGCTGCTTGGCGGCGCTGCTCGTCATCATCGTGGCGATGGTGTTCGCTTACGGCGGGCTGGGGCTGATCTCCGGCGTAACGCTGTTCTTTTTCGGGCTGATGGAGATCACGATGCTCATTTTGGTGCCCGGCATCGTCCTCAATTTCGCGGGCGTGCTGGGGATCTTCGCGGCGCTGCTGTTGAGCGCCGATTCGCTGGCGGTCATCATGCATCGCGTCAGGGAGGAATACCGAAACGGCAAAACGGCGAAAGCCGCGGTCAAAACCGCATACCGCCGTTCGTGGCTCACCATCGTGGAAACCGACGCCGTCCTCGCCGCGGGCGCGCTGCTGATGTACTTTTTGTGTAAGGGATATGCGAACTGCTTTGCGATCACCTTCGGCATCGGCGTGGCGCTTTCCGCGCTGATCACGATGTTCGTTTCCTATCTCTTCGCGTCGATGGCGTTGCCGCTGTTCGGCGGAAAGAGCGAAAAGTTCCTCAAACTGAAACGGGCGGAACAAAAAGAGGAGGCCGCGGAAGTATGAAAAAGTTCGACAGCGTGAAAAGTTTGAAAATATTCGCCGCGATCGCTTTGGCGATCATCGTGGCGGGCGCGTTCATCCTCGGGTTTTTCGGATACAATCGGGATGTCCGCTCGGCGGCGCACTGCGAAGTGAAGGTCTCCGCCGAAGAAAATTTCGGGGACGTGAACGAGAACATGACCGCCGCGGCGGAAGCCGCCTTTGCGGAATACGGTTTGAAATACGTCTATAAGGAAACGATGGACGACGGGCGCGCCGTGCTCTATCTGTTCAAGGGCGAAAGCAGCGTGTCCGACGAGGCTGTGGCGAGTTTGCAGAGCCGGCTCGACGAGGCGTTTTCCTCCTCCACGGTGGAAGTAACCGCCGCGCGGTACGGCGCGGAAGGCTACGCCGATCTCGGGGAGATGTGGTGGGCGTTGCTCGCCGCGGGGATCCTGTTCGTCGTCGCTTTCTTCTATATGGCGCTCCGCTATAAATGGGCGGCGGCTTTCGCCTTTGCGATCACCGCCGCGGGCGGTACGGCGCTTGCCGCGATGCTGTGCGCGCTGACCCGCGTGGTCATCACGCCCGCGTTCCTCGCGGTCATGGCGGCGGCGTTTGCCTTCTCGGCGGTATTCGCGCTGTATTTCGCAAACGTCGTTTGGGAAGATAAAAAGAACGTGGCGAACGAATCCGCTTCCGCCGCGGCAATCGTTTCCGGCGCGTTCAGGGAAGTGTTTTTGAAGACGCTGGCGACCTTCGTCGCCGCCGTGATTTTAGCGGCGGGGCTGCTTCTGCTGGCGCCCGTCGGCGCGAAGTATGCGGCGGTGCAGTTCATCGTCTGCCTTGCATGCGCGGCGGCGTTCACCCTTTTCGGGTACGGCGGGCTGTACGCGGTCTTCGCAAAGAAAAATCAAAAGAAATAAACGAAAAGAACCATTGATAAGGCGGGGCGTCCCGCCTTATTTCGTATGCGGAACGGGTAGGGTATGAAAAAGATCGTCGGCGGAAGAACATTTACCGAAGAGGAAAAGGAGATCATCGCGGAAAACGCGCGGCAAAGCGGCTTGATGCCGGAAACGGCGGCGCTTTTATACGCGCGCGGTCTGACGAGCGCGCAAAGCGTAAAGGAATTCCTCGCCCCCGATAAACGCCTCCTGCACGATCCCTTTCTGCTGCGGGGGATGCGGGATGCCGTCGCGCGGCTGGAAGAGGCGCGCGAAAGCGGCGAACCCGTATTGATCTTCGGCGATTACGATGCGGACGGCATTTCCGCCGCGAGCATCCTTTACAAGGCGTTCACCGAATACGGGTTGGAAACCTATGCCGTCGTTCCCGAACGGGAAAACGGCTACGGGCTCAATACCGAGATCGTCGCAAAATACGCCGAGGAGATCTATATGGGGCTGGTGGTTACGGTGGACTGCGGCATCAGCGACGCGGAAAAGGTGGCGTTCATCAAGGACGAACTCGGCGCGGACGTGATCGTTACCGACCACCACGAGATCCCCGACCGTCTGCCGGACTGCGTGGCGATCAACCCCAAACTGCCCGATCAGGAATACCCCTTCGACGGGCTTTGCGGCGCGGGCGTCGCCTTCAAACTCGCCTGCGCGCTGCTCGGCGCGGCGGCGGAAAAGTACATCGACATCGCCGCCCTCGCCACCGTGGCGGACAGCATGTCGCTCACGGGGGAAAACCGCGTCATCGTTTCCGAGGGGCTGAAAAGGATGCGCGCCG
The DNA here is from genome assembly GCA_944363555.1 of uncultured Clostridia bacterium. Classification (GTDB taxonomy): domain Bacteria; phylum Bacillota; class Clostridia; order Christensenellales; family Borkfalkiaceae; genus UMGS775. The sequence goes on along the minus strand of CALVUL010000032.1, from coordinate 18,915 downwards.
CGCCCCGCTCCGCGTACCGCCGCCTGCTGGAAGCCGCCGGCGCGCGGGAAGTAACCGCCCAGACGCTGGCGTTCGCCCTCGCGCCCCGCATCAACGCCGCGGGAAGGATGGGGGACGCCGCCTCCGCGCTCAGGCTGTTTTTAACGGAGGACGAGGGCGAGATCTATGACCTCGCCGTACGGCTCAACACTTATAACATCGAACGGCAGGCGGAATGCGACAAATTATATAAACTCGCCAAGGACAAGATCAACGAAGAGGGCGCCTACGGCAACGTCATCATGCTCAAAGGGGATGACTGGCGCACCGGCTTTATCGGCATCGTGGCGGCGCGGCTGGCGGAGGAATACGCCCGCCCCGTCATCATGTTCGCGGGGGTGAACGGGCACTATAAAGGTTCCGCCCGTTCCCTGCCGGACATCAATATTTTCGAGGCGATCTCCGCCTGCAAAGACCTGCTGCTGGAATTCGGCGGGCACGCGCAGGCGGCGGGCGTGGCGGTGTCGAAGGAAAATTTCGCCGCTTTTTACAAGGCGATGGACGAATATCTCGGCGCGAACTGCCCGCCGGAGGCGTTCATCCCCAAAGTGCAGGTGGACGGATGGTGCGAAAAACCCCTCCCGATGCGGTTCGCGGAGGAGTTGGAACTGTTCGAACCCTGCGGCGTGGGCAACCGCCGCCCCGTGTTCGCGGCGAAAGCCGGCGCGGTGAAGGCGGCGCCCTTAAAAGAAGGGTCCCCGCACGTCTTTTTTTTCCTGCCCGCCTGCGAAATGCTGTATTTCGGCGGGGCGAAGGCGGCGGAATATCTCGAACTTCCCGTCGAAAAATACGTCGTGTTCGAGCCGAACGTATCGGTTTTCAACAAGCAGAAACGCCTTAAAGGCATCGTCCGCGAAGTGCTGTTCGGCTATACGGAGGCGGAGGAACTCGAAGGCGAAATTTTCTTAAAGCAGCTTTCTTCCCTCGCCGCGGAGGAAAAAGCCTACGTCGCCGTCGACGCGGCGGGCGCCGCCGCGCTGGCGGAAGAATCGCTGAAAAGCCGTTACGGCACGGCGTTTATTTTCAGCGACCCCGCGAACGCCGATAAATTCCCCTGCCTTGCGGGGGTGCAGCGGTGCCTTTTCCGTCCGTCGGAAAGCAATCTCTTAAACGCCGTGATCATCGGCGGCGGGGAACCGCTCGACGGCTTTAAGCGGGTCATTTATATGGATAAGCCGCCCCGCGTCGTCGCCGGCGGCAGGGAAACGTACGTCAACACCGAACTTTCCGGCAGGGGGCTTTTCAAGGGCGTTTCGGCGGATCGCGGCGCGTTTAAGGAGGTTTTCGCGCTGCTTCGCTCCCTTTCGGGAAAAAAGTTCACGAAACCCGTTGCCTTTTACAGGGAAAATCGTGTACAATACAATCGGAATCAGTTTTTGTTCGCCTTAAAGGTGTTCGGGGAACTGGGCATTTTCGTTTGCAGGAACGGCGTCTTTTCGCAGGACGTTTCCGTGCGGAGCGAACTGAAAAATTCCGCCGTTTACAGGCGGACGGAGAGGATTTTGCGCGATGATTGAGGTATTGGAAAAAATCGAAGAAACCTATACGGGGGCGGATCTGCTGCTCTGCGAAAAGGCGTACCGTTTCGCGCGCAAGGCGCACGAAAACCAAAAGCGCGCCTCGGGGGAAGAATATTTCACGCATCCGTGCAACGTGGCGAAGATCCTCATCGATCTGGGGATGGACGCGGCGACCATCGCCGCGGCGTTTCTGCACGACGTCATCGAGGATACCCCCGTTTCCGAAGGGGATATCAAGGCGGAATTCGGCGACGAGGTGCTGCAGCTCGTTCTGGGCGTAACCAAACTGGAAAAGATCGAATTCCATTCCAAAGAGGAGGAACAGGCGGAAAACTTCCGCAAGATCTTCGTGGCGATGGCGAAGGATATACGCGTCATCATCATCAAACTTGCCGACCGCCTGCACAACATGCGCTCGCTCAACTTCCTTTCGGCGGAAAGACAGCAGCGCATGGCGCGCGAAACGCTGGATGTGTTCGCGCCCCTCGCCGGCAGGCTGGGCATTTCGCAGATCAAGTGCGAACTGGAAGATCTTTCCTTAAAATATCTCGAACCGGAATTTTTCGAATATCTCGTAACCAACATCAACGCCCGCCTTGCCGAGCGGCGTGAATTCGTCGCCTTCGTCGTGCAGGAGATCCAGAAGATCTTGGACGAAAGCAACATCAAAGGCGAAGTGTTCGGGCGGCCGAAGCATTTTTACTCCATCTACAAAAAGATGAAGAATCAGAACAAGACCCTCGATCAGATCTACGATCTTACGGCGGTGCGCGTCATCGTCAATTCCGTGGACGACTGCTACGAAGTGTTCGGCAAGATCCACCACAAATGGAAACCCGTCCCCGGCAGGATCAAGGACTATATCGCCACGCCCAAGCCCAACATGTACCAGTCGCTGCACACGACGGTGGTTACCAACTTCGGGCAGACTTTCGAGATCCAGATCAGAACGTACGAGATGAACCGCGCTGCGGAATACGGTATCGCGGCGCACTGGAAGTACAAGGAAAACAAAAAGGAAGTGGACGATTTCGACGCCCGCCTTTCGTGGATCCGCGAGGTGATGGAGTGGCAGGGCGGCTTGAAGGACAGCAAGGAATTCATCGATTCCCTGAAGGGGGATATTTACAGTTCCGAAGTGCTGGTGTTCACCCCGAAGGGGGACGTTATCTCCCTGCCGAAGGACGCCACGCCCATCGATTTCGCCTATCAGATCCATTCGGCGGTGGGCAATAAGTGCGTGGGGGCGAAGGTCAATTCCAAAATGGTGCCCCTTTCCACCCCGCTGCAGGTGGGGGACGTGGTGGAGATCATCACCTCGCCCAACTCCAAAGGCCCGTCATGGGACTGGCTGAAAATCGCCAAGAGTTCCTCCACGAAAGTCAAGATCAAGCAGTTTTTCAAACGCGAGATGAAGGAGGAAAACATCAAAACCGGCAAGGCGATGCTGGAACGCGAGGCGAAGAACAAGGGCTATAATCTGTCCGATCTCCTCACCGAAAAGGCGTTTTCCAAACTGTCGCAGAGGATGTCCTTTTCCGGACAGGACGAGATGTTCGCCTCTGTCGGCTACGGCGCGGTGAGCACCAATCAGGTGCTGGTGAAACTCATCGATTACTACCGCCATTCCTCGCTGGAATCGCAGGCGCGCATCGTCGCCTCCGGTCCGCGGCAGTCGGGCGGGGTCATCGTCAAGGGCGAGGACAACATTTTGGTGCGCATCGCCGGCTGCTGCCACCCCGTGCCGGGGGACGAGATCGTCGGCTTCATTTCCCGCGGGCGGGGGGTCGCGGTGCACCGCGCGGACTGCCCCAACATGAAAAACATCGAGCCGGAGCGCTTCATCGAGGTGCGCTGGGCGAACGAAACGGGTAATTCCTTCAACGCGGGCATACAGGTCGTGGCGGATGATCAGGGCGCGATCTTATCGAGCGTGTCGCAGGTGGTGGCGCAGATGAATTTCGCCATCACCGCCATCAACGGGCGCATCGATTCCAAAACCAAACAGGCGGTGGTCGATTTCAATATCCGCATCAATTCCCGTTCGGAACTCGATTCGCTCATCGAAAAATTAAAGCAGAACAAAAAGCTGACGGACGTGCACCGCACCAGCTTTTAACGGAGAAACGCTATGGATTTTCGCGTGCATCGCCTGTATACCGGCAGGATCGGCTCGAACGCGTACGTCGTCGAAAACGGCGGCAGGGCGGCCGTCGTGGACGCCGGCATGGGGCGCGCCGTTCTCGATTTTGCGGAGAAAAACGATCTGAAAATCGAACTGTGCCTGCTTACGCACGGGCATTTCGACCACATCGGCGCCTGCGCCGCGCTGCAAAGGGCGGGGGCGAAGATCGGCGTTTCCCGAAAAGACGCCGATAAACTGTATACCGAAAACAATCTCGGCGGGGCGTTCGGCGTCGAAACCGAACCCGTCCGCCCCGATTTTATTTTCCGCGGCGGGGAAGCGATCGACTTTCACGGGCTGAAATTCACCGTTTTGGAAACGCCCGGGCACAGCGCGGGCTCGGTGTGTTTTCTGACCGAACTCGGCATATTCAGCGGCGATACCCTCTTTTGCGGCGGCGTGGGCAGAACGGATTTTTACGACGGCAGTGAAGAACAGCTTTCCGCGTCCCTCGAAAAACTGTTCGCCCTGCCGGACGCCCCCGTCTACCCGGGGCACGGGCTTTCCACCACGCTGAAAAGGGAAAAGGAGAACAATCCTTACGTATGAAAACCAATACGCCCTATCAGGCGGATATCGAGGAGACGGTGAAACTCTTCCCGCCAGACGCCGCCGAAAAAGAACATTTTTACGAAAATACGGGCGGGCGGTACGAAAACGCCGTGCGGATCGGGGAAAAGCGCTATTTCTTTTCCGATCCGGAAAAGCCGTTTTCCGATAATCTGGAAAGAAAGCGTTATGAAAAGCGAAACATCAAACTGGCGGTGTACCGCGCGCTTTCCGATTATTACGGGCGGCAGATGCCGTGGGGCGCGCTCACCGGCATACGCCCCTGTAAACTCGCTTATCAGGAACTGGAAAGGACGGGGGAGTTTCTGACCCTCTTCAACGAGATGCGCGTGAGCGCGCAAAAACGCCGCCTTGTCGAAAAGATCGTGGAAACGCAGCGGGGCGTCTATGAAAAGGACGACGACAACGCGGATTTTTTCGTGTTCATTCCCTTCTGTCCCTCGAAGTGCCGCTACTGTTCCTTCATCACCGCGGACATCGCGCGTTCGGGCAGGTACATTTCCGCCTATACCGACGCGCTGATTCGGGAGATCGAGGCGGCGAAGCCCCTCGTGAAAAAACTGCGGTCGGTATACATCGGCGGGGGCACGCCGGCGGCGCTGCCGACGGCGGAACTCGAACGGGTGCTGGCGGCGGTGGACGCGCCGCGGGGGACGGAATACACCTTCGAGGCGGGCAGACCCGACTGCATCACGCGGGAAAACGTAGCCCTCTTAAAAAAATACGGCGTTACGCGGGTGTGCGTGAACCCGCAGACCTTCAACGACGAAACGCTCGCACGCATCGGCAGGCGGCATACGGCGGCGGATATTTGCGAGAAATACGCCATGGTGAAGGACGATTTTTCCGTGAACATGGATCTCATCGCGGGGCTGGAAGGGGAAACGGAGGCGGATTTCGCCCGTTCCGTGGACGCGGCAATCGCGTTGAAGCCCGACAACATCACCGTGCACACCCTCTGTCTGAAAAGCGGCGCGGCGCTCAAAGAGGAAACGGCGTATCTCGACGGGGCGGGGGTCGCCGCCATGGTGGAATACGCCCACGCCGCGCTGGCGGCGGCGGGCTACGCGCCCTATTATCTCTACCGGCAGAAATATATGGCGGGCAATCTGGAAAACACCGGTTACACCCTGCCGGGGAAAGCGTGCGTGTATAACGTGGACACCATGGAGGAGATCGCCGGCACCGTCGCCTGCGGGGCGAACGCCGTTTCCAAGGCGGTGTTCGGCGGCTGCGCGCGCATCGAACGCTATAAAAACCCCAAGGATATACCTTCATACCTTGCCAAGACAGAGGAGATCGTCGCCCGAAAGGCGCTCCTGTTCGCGGGGGAGGGCGGAAAAACGGAAAAAAACGGCGGAAAACGGTAAAACAAACGATATATTGATCGAAAACAGTTTACAAAAAAGGGAAAGTTTGCTATACTTGAACCGTGTGAAAAATCTTACCCGACGGCAAGGGCGCAGGGATCCTCGTCCGCGTGCTTTGTTTCGGGCATATTATCCATAAGAGGAGGTAAAAAATTATGGACAAGGAAAGAAAGCAGGAAATCATTTCGAAATTCGCCCGCCACGAGGGCGATACGGGTTCGCCGGAAGTGCAGATCGCGCTTTTGACGGAGCGCATCAATCATCTCAACGAGCATCTTAAAGTCAACAAAAAGGATAACCACAGCCGGCGCGGCCTTCTGAAAATGGTCGGCGAACGCCGCGGTCTTTTGGACTATCTGAAAGGCGTGGATATCGAAAGATACAGAAAGATCATCGCGGATCTGGATTTGAGAAAGTAACGAAAACAGGGCGTCGCTTTTGTTGCACGCCCTTTTTATATGCACGGCGGCTTTTCGGCGGGCGCGCGCCCTTCGGCGCCGTCGGGAAAATATCAGGGTAACGAGGAGAGAGAAATGACAGACAGATTCAGAGAGTTCAAAACGGAGATCGGCGGCAGGGAAGTAACCGTCGAGATCGGCAAGTACGCCGAACAGACCAACGGAAGCTGCGTGGTGAGGTGCGGCGAAACGGTGGTCATGGTCAACGTAACCATGGCGGAAAAACCGAGAGACGGGATGGATTATTTTCCGCTCGGCGTGGATTATGAAGAAAAGATGTACGCCGTGGGGAAAATCCCCGGCGGTTTCAAACGCCGCGAAGGCAGAGCCAGCGACAAGGCGATTTTAACCTCGCGTTTGATCGACCGCCCGCTGCGCCCGCTTTTCCCCAAGGGCATTTTTAACGACGTCATCGTGGTGGCTACCGCGCTTTCGGTGGAGCCCGACGTCGCGCCGGAACCCCTCGCCATGTTCGGCAGTTCCGTCGCGCTCAGCATTTCGGATATTCCCTTCGCGGGGCCCACGGGGTCGGTTGTCGTCGGCCTTGTGGACGGCGAATACGTCATCAATCCGTCGCAGGCGCAGCGCGAAAAGAGCAGGCTGGCGTTGAATCTTGCGGGCACGAAGGACGCCATCATGATGGTGGAGGCGGGCTCCAAGGAGATCAGCGACGACGAGATGGTGGGCGCCATCCTCTTCGGGCACGAACACATCAAAAAGCAGTGCGCTTTTCAGGAAGAGATCGTCAAAGAAGTGGGCAAGCCCAAGCGGGAAATGGAACTTTACCACGTTCCCGAAGAGATCGACGCGGCGGTGCGCGAATTTGCGAGCGGCATGCTTGACGAGGCGCTCGAACATTACGTGAGAGAGGAACGGCAGGCGGCGCAGGACAAGGTGGAAAAGGACACTTTGGAGCATTTTGCGGAGATCTTTCCCGATAAAGCGCGGGAGATCAAGGACAGTTTATATTATCTTACCAAGGAAAAGGTGCGTGCGAAGATCCTCGACAAGGGGATCCGCCCCGACGGCAGAAAACTGACGGAGATCCGCCCGATCTGGTGCGAACACGGCGTTCTGCCGCGCGTGCACGGCAGCGGCGTGTTCACGAGGGGGCAGACGCAGGTTCTGACGACCTGTACGCTGGGCATGCTCGGCGAGGCGCAGAAACTCGAAGGGCTCGACGAGGAAACGAGCAAGCGCTATATGCATCAGTACAACATGCCGGGTTACGCTTCCGGCGAGGCGAAGCCGATGCGCAGCCCCGGCCGCCGCGAGATCGGGCACGGCGCCCTTGCGGAACGCGCCCTCGAACCGGTCATCCCCTCCGCGGAGGAATTCCCGTATTCCCTGCGCCTCGTCAGCGAGGTGCTCAGTTCCAACGGCTCGACTTCGCAGGGCAGCGTCTGCGGTTCCACGCTGGCGCTGATGGACGCGGGCGTTCCCATCAAAGCGCCCGTCGCGGGCATTGCGATGGGGCTCATCAAGGATCCCGAAACGGGCAGGGTCGCCATCCTGACGGATATTCAGGGGCTGGAGGACTTCCTCGGCGATATGGACTTCAAGGTGGCGGGCACCGAAAAGGGCATCACCGCCATTCAGATGGATATTAAGATCAAGGGGATCGACGAGAACATTCTCCGTCAGGCGATCTCGCAGGCGAACGTCGGCAGAAAGTTCATTCTGGGCAAGATGCTCGAATGCATCGGCAAACCCAATCCCGAACTGAGCAAGTATGCGCCGCGCATCATGAGTTTCCATATCGATCCCGATAAGATCCGCGAGGTCATCGGTTCCGGCGGCAAGGTCATCAACAAGATCATCGAGGAAACGGGCGTCAAGATCGACATCGACGACGACGGGCTCGTGCAGATCGCTTCTTACGGCGAAAACGGTCAGGGCGAACGCGCGAAAGCGATCATCCTTTCCATTGCGAAGGATCCGGAAGTGGGCGATATGTTCATCACGGAAGTGTTGCGCATCCTGCCCAACACCGGCGCGTTCTGCGAACTCGCCCCGGGAAAGGACGGCATGATCCACATCCGCAGCCTTTCGGAAAAATACAACAAACGCCTCAACAGCGTGGAGGACGTTTTGAGTATCGGCGACAAGGTGAAGGTGGAGATCTGCAAGATCGGCGAAAAGGGCATCGATCTGAAACTGCTCGAAAAACTCGACTGAGCAAAACAAAGGGAAACATCCGCGGTATGCAGGGGAAGCCTGCATGCCGCTTTTCCAACTTCCCCGAAAGGGGCGCCGTTTCTTTGCGCCCGATTCATAAAACCGGCATCGAATTGCATAAGATTTTATGAAACGGTATAAAGGAGCGGGAAATGAAAAGACTAAAAAGGGAAACGCTCATCGGCATTTTTTCCAATGCGGCGGTGGCGGCGATCATCGTTTGCGTGTTTGCCTTTACGCTGGCGTCCTCGCCTGCGGCGATCACTTCCGGCGGCGGCTACGAGCCGTATTATAACGGAAACCGCGGGGAAAAGAACGTGTCGCTGATGTTCAACGTTTACGAAAACACCGCGGTGGTGGAAGGCATTTTGGGCGTTTTGGAAGAATACGGCGCGAAAGCCACTTTTTTCGTGGGCGGCTGCTGGGCAGACGACAACGCGCAGTGCCTGAAAAAGATCGTCGAAGGCGGGCACGAACTGGCGAACCACGGGTATTTTCATAAGGACCATTCCAAACTCGATCTGGAAGGAAATAAAGAGGAGATCCGCCTTACGGAAGTCATCTGCGCGGCGCTTTGCGGGGCGAAGACCCGCCTGTTCGCGCCCCCTTCCGGCGCGTTCGGCAAAAATACGCTGGCGGCGTGCGCCGAACTCGATTACAAGGTGATCCTGTGGTCGAAGGACACCGTCGATTGGCGGGATAAGGACGTATCCCTCGTCGTGAAACGGGCAACGGAGAACGTCGCCGGCGGCGATCTGATCCTGATGCACCCGAAGGAGCATACCCTCGCGGCGCTGCCCGCGGTGCTGGAATTTTACGAAAAGGAAGGGCTGAAAGCGGTTACCGTATCGCAAAACATAGGGGAGTGATCATACGAATGGAAAAAGTAAAGGAATACGAAAACGGGCTTCGGCTCGTGGTGAAACCGATGTCGGGGATGTTTACCGTGTCGATGGGGGTCATCGTCAACACGGGCAGCGTCAACGAGACGGCGGAAAACAACGGTATTTCGCATTATATCGAGCACATGCTGTTCAAGGGTACGAAAAAACGCACCTCTTTCGAAATTTCCGACGCCATCGATTCCCTCGGTTCGCAGATCAACGCGTACACGGCAAAGGAAAACACCTGTTTTTACGTAAAATCCACGCGGGAAAATTTCGCCGCGAGCGCGGAGATCTTATCGGATATTTTCTTCCATTCCGTATTCGACGACGAGGAAAGCGCCCGCGAAAAGGGCGTGATCTTGGAAGAGATCCACATGTGCGAGGATACGCCGGAAGATCTGTGCCTCGATATTCTGGCGGAAGCGTACTTCGGGAAGACGGGGCTCGGCAGAACCATTCTCGGCACGGCGGAAAACGTGGAAAAATTCACGAAAGCCGATATACGGGCCTATATGGAACGCTATTACGTGCCTTCGAACATCGTCGTTTCGGTGGCGGGCAACATCGCCTTCGAGGAGGCGGAAAGGATCTGCGACGAATATTTCGCCGCGAATTTTTCCACCGCGGCGGCAAAGCCGGAAAATTTCGCGCACGAGGAAACGTTTTCGGGGAACGCCTGCAAGGTCAAGGACATCGAGCAGGCGCACATCGGGTTGTGCATGCCCTCTTATCGGCTCGGTTCGAAGATGACCGCCGCCGTCCGCATCCTGAACACCGTGTTCGGCGGGGGGATGAGCAGCCGGCTCTTTCAGATCATCCGCGAAAAATACGGGCTGGCGTATTCGGTATATTCCTACGTTTCGCAGTACGCGCACCTCGGCACGTTTGAAATTTACGCCGGCGTAAATCCCGACAAACGGGATATGGCGCTCGACTGCATTTTCGCGGAGATCGAGCGGCTGAAAGCAGGCGGCATCACCGAGGCGGAGTTTAACCGCGGCAAAGAACAGGTGCGCGCCTCCTTTCTGATGGCGCAGGAAAGCACCGCCGGTCAGATGCTGCTGTACGGAAAACAGCTTCTGATGCTGGGCGAACTGTTCGATATAGAAAAAAAACTTGCCGAACTCGATTCCTGCCGGATGGAGGACGTGAACGCCGCCGTCGCCGAAAATTTCCGCACGGACAAGCTCGCCGCGGCAACGGTAGGGAAATCGAAACGCAAACTGAAACTTTTTGCGGCAAAATAAGCCGTCGGATCGTCGGGGCGGACGCGGCGGTTCGGGCGGGCGCCGCGCGGCAATGCGGCGCATTTTCGTTTCCGGCGTTTACGCCGGATTTTTTTAACGCGGCGGGGCTTATCCGCGGGGGTCCGCCGTCAAAGGAGCGTAGCCGTTCCGCCGCGCCGGAGCGCGCCGCGTTTAAACGAAAGGAACTGCAATTTCTTGCAGTTCCTTTCCCACATATTATTCAGAAAAGATCGAAAAGCATCGATCAAAGAATCTCCCGTATCGGGGATTTCGATATAATTTTTCTCTTTACACATATAGTATAGCACAAAAAAATCCTTTGTCAATAGGGTTTTTAAAAAAACACGACAAAATTTGTAATTTTTTTGCATTTTTGCCGCCGCGGCGGCGAAAACGCCGGCAAAAATACGCCGTCTGCAGGCTGCGGCGCGGCGAATCGCCGAAAACAGCCGCCAAATTTGTTGCCATAAAGCGGCGCTTGTGCTATAATATCAAAGAAAATCGGGTATATTATCGTTTAATAAAAGCGCCGATTCGAACGGAAAACGCATTTGGAGGATTGCAATATGGCAGAAGAAGTCTTTTTGACCAAGGAAGGACTCGAAGAACTGGAAAAACGCCTTGAATATCTGAAGGTGGAAAAACGCGCGGAGATCACCGAACGCATCAAAGTCGCCCGCGGTTTCGGCGACCTTTCGGAAAACGCGGAGTACGACGCGGCGAAAAACGAACAGGCGATGATCGAGGGCGAGATCCTCGAAATAGAAGAAAAGATCAAACACGCGAAGGTCTTTAAAGCCGGCAAGAAGGGCACGGTGTCCCTCGGTTCGAAGGTGGAACTCTTCGACAGGACGTACAACGAACTTTGCGTTTACGAGATCGTGGGGACGACGGAAGCCGACCTCGAAAACAACCGCATCAGCAACGAATCGCCCATCGGCAACGCGCTGCTGGGCAGGAAGGCGGGGGACGTCGTCGAAGTGGCGGTGCCGGAAGGCAAAGCCGTTTTGGAAATCAGAAGTGTGGATTGATATGCAAAAGGAAAACAACGTAACCGTTCCCGCAGCGGAACCCGATTTAAACGAGATCATGAAGATCCGCCGCGAAAAACTCAAGGCGCTGCAAAACGCGGGGGAAGATCCCTATCGGAAGACGAAGTTCGCAAGAACGCACCAAAGCGCAGACATTATCGCCGGTTACGACGCGCTGGAAAACACCTTCGTGCGCGTCGCCGGCAGGCTGATGAGCAAGCGGCTGATGGGCAAGGCGGCGTTCGCGCACATCCTCGACGGCAAGGGGCAGATCCAGATCTATCTTTCCGTCAACGATCTGGGGGAAAAATACGCGGCGTTCAAGGATTACGACATCGGCGACATCGTCGGCATTTCGGGCAAGGTGTTCAAAACGCGCACGGGGGAAATTTCCGTGCATGCGGAGGACGTAGAACTTTTGTCGAAATCGCTTCTGCCCCTGCCGGAAAAATACCACGGCTTAAAGGATCAGGATATGCGTTACCGCCAGCGGTACGTCGATCTGATCGTCAATCCGGAGGTCAAAAACACCTTCGTTACCCGTTCTAAAATCCTGTCGTTTATCCGCAGTTATCTCGACGGGCTCGGTTATCTCGAAGTGGATACCCCCGTTCTGCACACGCTGGAGATCGGCGCGGCGGCGCGGCCTTTCAAAACGCACCACAACGCCCTCGACATCGATATGTATCTGCGTATCGAAACAGAACTTTATTTAAAGCGGCTCATCGTCGGCGGGTTCGATAAAGTGTACGAAGTGGGCAGGATCTTCCGCAACGAGGGGATGGATACCTCGCACAATCCCGAATTCACCACCATCGAAATGTATCAGGCGTACAGCGATTACAAGGACATGATGGATCTGATCGAGGATATGTACCGCAAACTGGCGAAGGAGATCTGCGGCGGGGACGTCGTACCCTATCAGGGCAGGGAGATCGCCCTCGGCAAGCCGTGGGAACGCCTGACCATGGCGGAAGCGGTAAAAAAATACGCCGGCGTCGATTATGCCGATTGGAATTCCGACGCGGACGCCCGCGCCGCAGCGGCGGCGAAGGGGCTGGAAGTGCCGGAGGGCGGGAACGCCACGAAAGGGCACGTGCTCCTCGCGTTTTTCGACGCGTTCGTGGAGGAAAACCTCATTCAGCCCACCATCATTTATGATTATCCGGTGGAAAATTCCCCCCTCGCCAAGCGCAAGGCGGATAACCCCGCCTTTACCGAACGGTTTGAATATTTCGTGTGCGCGCGGGAAATGGGCAACGCCTTTTCCGAACTCAACGACCCCATCGATCAGCGGGAACGCTTCGAAAAACAGGTCGCCGCGAAACGCGCCGCGGGCGCCAACGCGGAAGTGGACGAGGACTTCATCACCGCGCTGGAATACGGCATGCCGCCCACGGGCGGTCTGGGGCTGGGGCTCGATCGGCTGGTGATGCTTTTGACCGACAGCCCGTCGATACGGGATGTGCTCCTGTTCCCCACCATGAAGCCGAGAAACAAATAAATTTTCAGGACGGAAAATGGACGCAAAGATCACCAAAAGAAGGCTGTCCGAAATGCTGCAATACGACTGGGTGAAGATCATCGGCATGATCGTCGTCGCCGTCGTCGTGTGGGAGCTCATCTTCACCGTTTCGGCGGTGCGGGTGAAAACGGGGCAGAATTTCAAAGTTTATTATTATCCCACGACCACCGGCGCGAGCGGGCTTTACGAGTTCAACGACAGCAAAAAGCCGCTTTCTTACGACGTGCTGGAATTTTCCATCGAAACGCTTACCAACGATTATGCCGATACCGTCCTCAGCACCCGCCTTTCGATCGGGGAAGGGGATCTGATCGTGATCGACAACGAGATCACCTATCCCGAAGATCACGGCGAAGGCACGGAAAATTACGAACTGTACGCGCGCTCCAATCTCTATGACGCCGTGGATACCTATTCCATCGCCCCTTTCGACACCCTGAACGAGAACGCGAAAGCCTATCTCGCGCGGTTTATGGCAAACGGCGAATACAAAGAGGGCGGGGAACTGCTTCCCGACAAGGTGGAAGAGAATTTCAACGCGCGGATGAAGGGCGATAACCGTTTCCGCAAGGAAGAAAACCGCGCGGAAGGCGTCGTATGGGAAACGGAACGGCTGGAAGATCTGCGCGCGGCGGTCAAGGACTTTTCCTATCTGCTGGAAAACGAAGAAAACCTGTTTTTAACGTATACGAAGTATCAGAGCACGGCGCACAACAATCCGAGCGAGGATATGCAGGCGGCGTATGAAAAGCAGACGGCGCATCCCTATGCGATAAACGCGCAATACCTTTCGGAAAACAAAGGGAATAAACCGCCGGTTACGGACGTGATTTCGAGCCGCTATTCCGAAGAAGTGATGGGCACGGCGGTCGGCGCCGCCGTCGCGGTGTTCGATTTTACCGCCGATCAGCCCGATCTCCAATACGAAACCATCGTGTTCCTCGTCGCTCTGGTACGGCAGTACAGCACCCTGCTCGACGCCGCCGTATGAAAAAGACGGGGCTGGAAAGGATGCTTTGCGGCTACGCGCGCAAACGCCCCCTGCGCCTGCACATGCCGGGGCATAAAGCCGGAAGGGCGTTTTCAAGGCGTTTTCCGATGGCGGAGGCGGACATCACGGAACTTTCCTTTTCCGACAGTCTGCATCGTCCCGAAGGGGTCATCGCGGCGGCGGAAAAGCGCGTGGGGGAGATCCTCGGCGCGAAGAAGTGCTTTTTTCTGACGGACGGGTCTACCTGCGGCGTCTTTTCGATGGTGTACGCGGCGAAACGCTGCGGGCGGAAAGAACTCGTCGTCTGCCGCAATTCCCACCAGAGCGTCTATAACGCCTGCAAGGCGCTGGGCGTAGAGCCCGTCGTTGTCGCGCAGCGGATGTCGGACGGCGTGCCGCTGCCCCCCGATCCGCGGGAGATCGGGCGTGCTTTGCGCGAACACCCCGCGGCGGACGTGCTTCTCACTTATCCCGATTATTACGGCAGGCGGGCGGATATAGCCGCGATCAAGTCGGTCTGCGTTTCGCTGGGCAGGCGGCTGTTCGCCGACGGCGCGCACGGGGGGCATCTGCGGTTTTTTGCGCCGGCGGAATATGTCGGCGCGTATGCGGATATGTGGGTGGACGGGGTGCATAAGACCCTGCCCTGCCTGACGCAGACGGCACTTTTGTGCGTTTCGGACGGGGCGCTGCTTTCCGTTGCGGCGGAGGCGGCGGGGATCTTCCGCACGTCCAGCCCGTCCTATCCGCTGATGGCGTCCGTCGAGTACGGCGAAACCTTTATGGCGGAAAAAGGCGAAAAACTGCTTTCGTCCCTCGAAAGGGAACTTGCTTTGTTCAAACGGCGTCTGCGCGCCGGCGGGTACGGGGTTTTCGAAACCGGCGATCCGCTGAAACTGTGCGTCGATTTCGCGCCGGCGGGGATCTCGCCCGACGCGGCGGAGGAATTTCTGCAAAAAAAAGGCGTATACGCCGAAATGAACGACGGCAGAAGGCTGCTCTTTTTATTGGGCGTTACCACGAAAAAACGCCACCTTGCCCGCCTTTGGCGCGCGCTTAACGCGCTCATGAACGATCGGGCGCTGCAGGGCGCCTGCGCGCCCCCGCCCCCGCCGGAAACGGGGACGCGGCGGACGCCGTATCTG
Organism: uncultured Clostridia bacterium; assembly: GCA_944363555.1. Lineage (GTDB taxonomy): Bacteria > Bacillota > Clostridia > Christensenellales > Borkfalkiaceae > UMGS775. Next base: position 3,769 of record CALVUL010000032.1, on the reverse strand, counting down.
GAGGCGTGCGCGGCGGAGAGCGAATGCGTTCCGATCCCCGCCGCCGTCGGCAGGGTTCTTGCGGAAAACGCGGGGGTGTTTCCGCCGTGCTGGCCGCTGTGCGTCGCCGGCGAAACGATGACCGAAACGATCGCCGCCGCGCTGCAAAGGGCGCGCTGCGTGTTCGGGGCGGACGGCGGAACGGTCAAAGTCATAAAAAAGGTCAGAGAAGATGAAGAGAGGTAAATTCGTAACCTTCGAAGGGTGCGAGGGGGCGGGGAAATCCCGCCAGATACAATTCGTGAAGGAACTGTTTGCGGCGCGCGGGGTGGATTTCATCCTCACGCGCGAGCCGGGCGGCCCCGCGATCTCGGAAAAGATCCGCGCTTTCGTGCTCGACGTGAACAATGCGGAAATGACTGCGGAATGCGAGGCGCTCTTATACGCGGCTGCGCGCGCGCAGCACGTAAAGCAGTTGATCCTGCCCGCTCTCGAAAGCGGAAAAACGGTGCTGTGCGATCGGTATATCGATTCGTCGCTGGCGTATCAGGGGTATGCCCGCGGGCTGGGGATGGATTATATCCGCGCCATCAACGCCGCCGCGGCGGAGGCGCTGCCGGACGTTACGCTCTTTCTCGATCTTCCCCCCGCGGCGGCGTTTGCGAGAAAGGGCGGCGCGGACAGGGGCGACAGGCTGGAAGTTTCCGGCATGGATTTTCACGAAAAGGTGTACGCCGGTTATCTCGAAGTATGCGCCCGTTTTCCCGAACGGGTGGTCCGCATCGATTGTTCCGGCACGAAGGAAGAGACCCGCGCAAAGATCGCCGCGGCGCTGCAAGAGAGGGGGATCTGCTGATGGAAGGCGGGCTTATCGAGCGTACGAACGCCTACAAGATCGTCGCCAACGACAAGAAGGCGGGGCGGTTGTTTCACGCCTATCTGCTGCTCGATAAGGACGAAAAATATTTAAGGAGCACGCTGAAACGTTTTGCAAAACTGATCCTCTGCGAAAAGGGCGGGTGCGGGGAATGCCGCGTGTGCCGTCTCATCGAAAAGGAAAGTTATGCGGACGCGGTATTTTTTCCGAAAATCGGGGATAAGATCCTGACGGAGGACGTGAACGCCATCATCGAGGACAGTTTCGTAAAGCCTCTCGAAGGGGATAAAAAACTCTTCGCGGTGTCGGGCGCGCAGAACATGCCGGCGGCGGCGCAGAACAAACTGCTCAAAACGCTGGAAGAACCGCCGCAGAACGTCATCCTGCTTCTGGGCGCGAGTAATCCCTACGCGCTGCTACCGACGGTGCGCTCGCGGGTAAAGACGCTGGAGATCCCGCCCTTTACCGACGGGGAGATCGTGCGCGCGCTGGAAAAGACCTGCCCCGACAAGGAAAAACTGGCGCTCGCCGCCGCCTGCGGAGACGGCACCCTCGGCAGGGCGGAAGAACTCTACGGCGACGAAGAGTTGGAAAAACTTTTCGATCTGACGGCGGATATCGTCGTCAACATGCGATCGAGCAGGGACGTGTTAAAGTATTCTTCCCTGCTGATGAAAAACAAGGAAAGGATGGGGGACGTGTTCTCCATCGCCTCCTCGCTGTTTCGGGATATGCTCGCCGAAAAGGAGGGGGGCAGGGCGATCGATCCCCGCGCGCAGGAAAGGGTGCGCGGGGCGGAAGGCTATACCGCCGGCGCGCTCGTGCACGCTTTGGAAAAGACGGAGGAGGCGCAGAAACGCGCCGCGGCGTTCAACGCCAACGAAACGATGCTGGCGGAATGGTGGCTGTTTGCGATTTTGGAGGGAAAGCATATATGGCAAAAGTAGTGGGCGTAAAATTCAAAAATTCGTCTAAGATATATTATTTCGCGCCGACGGAGGAATCTTACGATCTCTATTCCGGCGTCATCGTGGAAACGGCGAAGGGTCCGGAATACGGCACGGTGGTGTTCGGCGTGAAGGAAGTGAGCGACAAGGAATGCGTTCAGCCCTTGAAACCCGTCGTACGCAAGGCGACGCGGCGGGACGCGGAAACGGTGAAGCGCAACGAGGAAAAGGTTGCCGACGCGATGAAACTCGCGGAAGAAAAAGTGAAGGGACGCAACCTGAAAATGAAACTCGTCGGGTGCGAATTTTCCTTCGACGGCAAAAAAGTGGTCTTTTACTTCACGGCGGAAGGCAGGGTGGATTTCCGCGAACTCGTCAAGGATCTGGCGTCGGCGTTCCACCTTCGCATCGAACTGAGGCAGGTGGGCATCCGCGACGAAACCAAACTCATCGGCGGGATTGCGCCCTGCGGCAGATCGTGCTGCTGCGGCACCTGTATGCCGGATTTCCGCAAAGTGAGCATCAAGATGGCGAAAACGCAGGGGCTTTCGCTCAACCCGACGAAGATCAGCGGGCTGTGCGGGCGGCTGATGTGCTGTTTGGAATACGAAAACGAATATTACGGGGAAGCCTATAAAAAGATGCCCAAACTCGGCGGCAAGGTGTCCACGCCGGAAGGGGACGGGGTCGTGGTTTCCAACAACATGCTCAAACTCGAAAGCAAGGTAAAGATCGCCAAGAGCGACGGCAGCGAAGTCTATAAGGATTTTGCCGTGGGCGAACTGAAATTCCGCCGCGGCGGCGCCGCCGCGGAACCGGAAGAGGAAAAAGAAATCGCGGCGGAGATCAAAGAAATTTTGGATTAACGCGGTGAAATTATTTACAAACGGGCGAAAGTGTGTTACTATATAAATAACGCAAATTATTTTTACGGAGGTAACGGAAATGGCTTACAAAATCAGCGACGCCTGCATTTCGTGCGGCGCGTGCGAAGCGACTTGCCCCGTCGGCGCGATCAGTCAGGGCGACACGCAGTACAATATCGATGCGGATACCTGCATTTCCTGCGGTTCCTGCGCGGCGGGCTGCCCCGTGGGCGCGATCAGCGAAGAATAACGGAAAGCGGAGGGCACGGCGCAGCCGTGCCTTTCTTTATTTTATCGATGTTGAAACTCGACGATCTGCTCGTCGGCGGGATGAAGATCTATCAGGATGACGGGCTTTATAAATTCACTTCCGATTCCGTGCTGCTCAGCCGTTTCGCGCGGGCGAAAAAGGAGGACGTCGTCGCGGATTTCTGCGCGGGCAGCGGCATCGTGGGGCTGCATTTTTACGCGCTCAACCGCCCGCTTGTCAAGAGCGTAACCCTTTTCGAAATGCAAAAGGAACTGTGCGCGCTGGCGGAAAAGAGCGTGGCGTATAACGCCCTCGGCGGCGTGTTTTTCGTGCGCAACGAAAAAATACAGGCGATCCCCGCCGCATACAACGGGAAATTTTCCCTTATACTGTGCAATCCGCCGTATTATCCCGCCGCCGACGCCGCGGGGAAGGATTTCGCGGCGGAAGCCTGCCGCTACGAACTGACGATCACGCCGGAAGAGATCGCCGCCGCGGCGGCGCGGTGCCTGAAATACGGCGGGCGGCTGTGCGTCGCCTGCCTTGCCGGCAGGCTGGCGGAGATGATATGCGTTCTGAAAAAGCGCCGCCTCGAGCCCAAGCGGCTGAAATTGGTTTCCGGAGGCGGGCGGGTCTATCTCGCCCTCGTCGAGGCGGTGAAAGGCGGCAGAGCCGGATTGGAAATCGAAAACGAAAAGGGGAACTGAATGCTTTACATCGTAGGTACGCCCATCGGCAATTTGAAGGATATTACGCTGCGCGCGCTGGAAACGCTGAAAAACGCGGACGTCATCGCCTGCGAGGACACCCGCCGCACGCGCGTTCTGCTCGGCGCGTACGACATTAAAAA
>CALVUL010000031.1 GCA_944363555.1 uncultured Clostridia bacterium | reverse complement strand
TACGGCGCCGCCGAGCCAACGATCGATCGCTTTATTTTTTCAGGAAAAACGTTTTATACGCCGCGACCAGCGCGCCCAGCACGGAGAAAACCCCGCCGAGAATCGCGCCTACACCCATTGCCGTCGGAACGGACGCGTCAATGCCTGCAATATCACCCAGCCACTCGCTCAATCCAGAAGTTATCAACGTGCTTTTAATAAGTGTGGGACACAAGAACATCAACACCGCGCCCGCAACGAACGCCGCGAGAGCGATAAAACCGAACAACTTTCCCTTCAGCGCGCCGAGTACACCGCCGATGAGCGGCAGGAACAGTGCCAGCGTAATCATAAAGTTAAACTTGCATATTTCCACGCTGATGGTAACAAGTTTGCCGCTTTTCTCCGTGTAGCCGAATGCCGATTGAAAACCGGTAAGCGTGGACGTACTGTCCGCCCCGCCGAGTTTGACCGCCGCAAGAAATCCCGCAAGAACGAACGCGAGCACCCCGAACAGAAAACACGCGGCGGAAACCGCAATCGCCTGAGCGTTACCGCTCTTTTTCTTTTTTGCCATAAATCCATCCTCCTGTATGCCGCAGCGTTTGCGGCAATCTTTTTTTCAGCCCCTTTTACGGAACCGTTTAAAAAATTGTATCATCAATCGCGCGGAAAGTCAACCCCCCGCGGCAAAAAAACGGCGCGCCCCCGAAGTTTTGCAGAACTTCGGGGGCGCCTTGCCGCCGCCGGAAGGCGGCAGCGCGCGCTCTTTTCCCGCAAAAAAAGAGCGCGTAAGGATCGAAAACCGATTTTAAAAGATCTTTTCCAGCCGCGCGCCGCCGAATTTGAAAATCACTTTGAGCGCCGGCGCGGGCGAAGAGTCTTCATACGCCGCCTCCAACGTAAACGAAGAGTTTTCTTCGACCGTTTCCGTCGAATAGAGCCCGCCTACGTAATCTTCGTACGTGGGCATATCTTCCGCCGCCACATACCATGAGTTGGGATATTTGGAAAGTTTCAGTTCGAAATCGTAGGTCGTGAAAGTGATGTCGAAAACGGTTTCCTGCGCTCCGTAGGCGAGGGGGCGCTGGGAAACGGTAACGTCGAACGCCTTTTTCCCGTTGCAATACACCGTCGTCGGTTCGTCGGCGCGCATGGAAGCCTGCTCCTCCGCCACCGAAAAGGAGTTGAGCGAGATGTTTTCCATCCGGCAATAGGGAATGGCGGTGAAGGGATTGCAGAAATACAGCGTGTAGCCCGTATCTTCCTTTTTGGTGATGTAATCGGTATCGTCGTGGATAAACCCGACCTTTTCGATCGTCGTGTGCGGATCGATCCTGTCATCCAGAAAAGCGGAATTCAACGCAAAATATTGAAATTGGCGCATTTCCCCGTCGTAACCCAGCCACAGGAAATTTTCGATCGCCGTGCGGGGCACGTGGTAATCGTGCGTGGTGATGTCTGCGAAAATCGCCACGTACCAGTAACCGAAACTCTTCCATTCGGAGGAAAGGTGATAAAAATCCACGGTGAAGACCTTCGTTTCGCCGTAATATACGTCGATCGGCTCGCCCCATGCGTAACTTTCCTTTTCCGTGCGGAAACCGCCGAACACCCCGGGCTCGCCCTGCGGCCCCTGCGGTCCGGCGGGACCCTGCTCGCCTTGTTCTCCCTTTTCGCCCTGTTCCCCCTGCTCGCCGTCCGTACCGGATTCTCCCTGCGGACCGGCGGGGCCCTGCTCGCCTTGCTCGCCCTGTTCGCCCTGTTCGCCTTTTTCGCATTCAAGCTGCCCGAGCGCCTGTTCGAGTTCGGCAACGCGCTCTTCCAGCGCTCTCTGCCCCCCGCAGCCTGCAAAGACGCACAACGCTGCCGCGGCAAGAACGATCGCCGCGGCGCGCAGCAACGTTTTCATCTTTCTTCCTCCCCAAAGGTCCGCCTTGGGCGATCCCCTTTATCATAATATATATCGATCCGGTTTCTTTGTCAAGTTTTTTTGTTTTTTCCCGCGGGGATTTTGTCCGGATCAATCCCCCTTCGCCCTTTTATAAGGCGCGCGGCAAGCGCTTTCCTCCGTTTTCCGCCGCAAAAACCCACTCCGCAACGATCGCCGCGAACCCGTGGCAGCAACTCGCGCGCGGCTCGCGGTATTCCCAGAACGTACCGGTCTCTTCCGCCTGAAAAAGAAAATAATTTTTCACTTCTTCTTTCAGTAAATCCCATTCCCCCGTGCGGTAAAGATAATCCAATTTCAGATATACGCCGATAAAGGCGTCCGCGGGGTACATACCGTAACCGTCGTCCGCGGTGCGGAACGAACGGATTTTTTCAAACATCGTTTCGTACAGGCGCGGATTTCTCTTTCGATCCGCAAAGCCGAAATAAAAGGCGTAATACTGGCAGGTTTCCGTCCGTTCGGGATCGCGCTCCAACGCCTCGCCTTTTCTCAAAGCGCGGTCAAAAAAATATTCCCCGTCGAACCCGTAGCGGTATACGGCGCTTTCCGCCCGCGCGGCGATCGCGGCGTATTCTCTTTCGCCGTACAGTTCCGCCATCGCCTTCATCGCCGCGCAAAAAAGCATGTTCGTGGGGAAATTCACGTCCCTCGTCAAATCGTTGGCGCGGCTCCATTCCACAAAACACCAGCCGTCCGTATTTTCCAGCAGCCCTTCCGCGTCGATAAACTTTGAAAGCCAGACGGCAAACGTTGCAAAACGCTCCCGAAATTTTTCCGCCATGCCGTACGCGGGATCGGCTTTTTCGAAACGGTAAACTTCCAAGATCAGCCAAAGCCCCCAGTTGGGGATGAACTTGCCGTCCGGATGATCCGCGGGGTAACACATCGGGAACACCTCTTCCGGAATAAACCCGCCCCCGCCGCACGCGGCGTAATTTTCCAAAAAATTGCGCTCGATGTCGTTTTTCCCCGTTAAAAACCGTTCGGCGCGTCCGCTGAAATAGGAATCGCAAAGCCATCCCGCCCGCTCGCGGGAAGGGCAGTCCGTCAAAATATCCGCGGCGTTGGCGCGGAAGGTGCGCACCGCGCTGTCGTACAAAAGCTGCAGCGCCCGATCGCCGCTTTCAAACGACCGGCACAATCCGGAATACTCGTAAGGCACGAACAATCTTACGGGCAAGACCCCCATGCAGTACGTGCTCGATCTCAGGATAGACGCGGCGATCGCCTCTTTGAAATACACCGATAAGCCCGTCGGGGTCATCTGTTTCGAGATCGGGTTTTCCGACATCAGCAATTTCATCCGGAAATTCAAAGAAAAAACCGGCATGACGCCGCAGACCTTCCGCGCGCGGCTTGCCGAATGATCTCTTCCGCCCCGCCGCGCGGGCGGCGGGGCGCGGGAAACGCGGCGGATAAAACAACGCGGAGGCTGTTCCGGCAGCCTCCGCGTTGTTTTTTTTCTTCATAGCGAATTGTTCTTTTTTTCTTCATAACGGCGTTGTTTCTTCGCAAAACATCCCGCCGCGGCGGGAAAATTCAGTCGAGATCGGTGAACCACACCGCCTCCCCGGGCTTCAGATTCAAACTCACCCTGCCGTTTTCCGCGGGCAGTTCCATAAGTTCCCCGTCCGCCACGACTTTATAACCATCCTTTTTGTTTTTGAACTGCAGCGTTACGCGGTTGACGAATTTTTCGTACGGATCGCGGAGGTTCAAAAACATATAGACGCTGCCGTTTTTCCCCCGCAGTTTGTTGCACAGCACCACGGCGTCGGCGGTAAAGCGCTCCACCGCGCCGACATCCTGACAGATCAGTTCCTGCGTGGCGGGGTTGTCGTGCCCCGTGCCCAAAAGCTGCGAGCAGACGTATTCGCAGTCGTTGATATGGCGGAACGTGCGCTGGATCAGCGCGTTGTTCCGCTGCGCTTCGTCGTAAATGGTGCGCGTGCCGTCGTCGTCGATGATCGCGGAAGTGTTGCCGAATTTCGTGCGGGTCGTAAACCGCCAATAGGTGAAATAATAGATCTTTTTGCAGGCGAAACCCATCGCCATGTTCGCCTGCCAGTTCAGATCGCTTTCGTCCACGCGGCGGATCTCGTCAAACTCGCCGGAAGAAAAGGACTGGATCGTCATATGGAACGGCACGCCGTTTCTTTGGCTCCCCAGCGCCGCCTCCTGCATGTTGCGGATGAATTTCGGGCAGATCACGTTTTTCCCTTCCCACATACCGAAAGGATAGGCGTCGTAACCGAAATACCCCAGCCCCGTGGCGCTCATCTTGTCGATGTAATTCCCGTAAGATTCCCACACCGTGCCAAAGCCTTCGCCGAAGGCGCCGGGCGCAAGCCCCAGATCCTGAATGCACGGCAGAAAACAGGTGTGCACGAACGCCTCCGGCGCGGCGGCTTTGATTGCGGAAACGACTTCCGCGATCACCCCCGCCTTATGTACCTGCGGTTCGTCCGTGATCGCCACCCCGTAAAAAGCGGGGTGCGATTGATAGGCGCTCAGATACTTTGCGACGTCGGCGTAAAACGCCTTTTTATCCCCGCCGTAAAATTCCTCGACGGCGGAGTTTTTCCCTTGGACGGTCAGCGCCATGATGCGCTCGTCGAAAACGATGGCTTTCAGCCCGCTTTTATGGGCGTTGTCGAGCATGCGCTTTAAATCGCTGGTCCCGAAATCCTCGCCCTGATACTTATCCTCGCCGGAAAACAGCAGTTCCGTAAAACCGCATTCCCGATATTCCGTATACCGTTCTACGGTGCGGAAATCCTGCCCGACGTTGCTGAACACGTGGTCGATTTCGAGCATGCCGTTGGGCGGCGCGGTAAAGCCTACGATGTGCATTTTATCTGTCGACATAAAGTTCCTCCCCCTTTCCGATAACATAGGTTTTTCCGTTGAGTTTCAGCGTGCCGCCGATCTCCGACGAACGGATGAAAACGGTTTTTTCGCCGATTTCGATTTGCAGCGCGCCGCGTTTGAGCGGCAGCGTGATCCTGCAGTTTTTCAGCAAAGACAAATTCGGCTCCGCCACGAATTCCTCGCCGAAATTCACGCTTTGCACGCCGAAATAATAGCGGGGTATGAGATACAGCGGTCCCGAACCCCAGATGTGGCAGTGGCTCCTGCCGAAGGGTCTGCCGTACATGGCGGCGGAAGTTTCCACCGTTTCGCCGGGGACGTAGGTTTCCCAGAATGTGGAAACGCCGAGATCCGCCATCCCCCCCCAATACGCGCGGATCTTTTTATCCGCAGCCGCGCTTTCCCCCGATTCGAAGAGGCACGCGAAGTTGTACATCTGCATATACGGCGTGATGGAGGTTTCCACCGTTTCGCCCACGATCGCCTTTTTGATGCGCGCGATCTTTTCCTCCTCCGCAAAGCGGTAGAGCACGGCGAAGGCGTTGGCGTGCACGCTGGCTTTTTCCGCCACCTTCCCTTCCACGCGGGAATAGCGGTACACGCCCCGTTCCTCGTCCCAGAAAACTTCGTTGATCTTTTCTTTCAGCGCCGCGGCTCTGCGGCGGAAAGGCGCGCCGTCCTTGCCGAGCACGCCGTACACTTCCGCGGCGGAAGAGAGCGCGACGTAAAGAAGGATCTGCTCGAAACTCTGCTCCCCGTCGGTATCGGAAAGCCCCCAGTCGACGAACACCCAGTCGTTTTTCTGTTTGTACAAAAACCCGTCCCGATCGGTGCGCGAAAGCACGAAATCGATATGCTCCGTCATGATCGGTTCGATATAGGAAAGGAAAGCGACGTCCTTTGTCTTCAGATAATATTCCCACACGGAAATGATCGTATAAAGCGTATAATCCATGATGTGGTTGATATACGTTACGACGGGGGATTTGCCGAACAGGGCGATGATGCACCGCTTCATCTTCTCCGTGTCGCTGCGGTAATAATCGGCGGTTTTGTACGCCTGATAGGCGTCCCCGCCCCACAGCCAGCGGTCGCGTTTGATGCCGTCCAAGTAAAATTCCTTCGAACACAGCGCGAAGGTGTAAAGCGCCACGGAAAAGATCTTTTCCAGTTCTTTATCCTCGCTTTCGAAACGCGTTGCCACGGGTTCCGGTTCGTACTCCTCTTCAAAGGAAATTTCCTCGCATTCGCCCGTAAGGCGGAGATAGCGAAACGCCTTGCTCGTTTCGCTGCGGTGCGCACCGCAGTTTCCCAGATCGAAGAACTCCACCTGTTCGCAATGTTTTTCGTCCATGATCTCGCCGACGGTCTCGCCGAAGAACAGGCGGCACTTCCCCTTTCCCTTCACCGTGGTGAAGACGAACACCATCCGCTGCATATCGTAGAACTTTACGCCGTTTTCCTCCCGCAGGACGTACCCCGTAACGGGTTTAAGCGGCAGGGCGTAGGTGTTGGGGGTCAGATCGCCGCATGGGCAGGCGAAACACGGCTTTAACTGGAACTGATTGTTGGCGGCGAGGAAGGTTTCGTCCGTAACCAGCGAATCGCTGTCGATCCTCAGACACGGCAGCCCTTCCTTGTTGTACACCCAGATCTCCATTTCGTAATCGCCCGCGGGCAGGGTGATCGTGCCGTCGAAATCGTAGGAATAGCGGTCTATTTTGTAGAAAAACACGCTGATCCTGCCCTCGTAACGGAAATACAGCGTGGTTTCCCGCGGCAGGGTGAATTTTTTATAAAATTTGACGTTGTGCCACGGGCTGTCCACCCGCCAGAACGGCCCGATGGGGAAATCCCGCTGGTACCTTCTCGTGTTGACTTTTTCCGCGAGCATGATCTCGAAATCGCCCGGGTAGCAAATCCATTTTCCTGTTTTCATAAATCTTTTCCGGTCGCAAATGCAAGAATATCGTAAAGGCTTTGCCCGCGCGTTGCGGCGGGCAAAGCCCTTTCAGCCTACCGATAAATCGGCAATGTTTTTACGCCTCCAAAACGACGATATCGTCGATATACGCTTCAAAATCGTTGAAATCGCTGCTCAGCGTCGCGGGGAAGTAGAACGACAACTGCCCCGCTTCCTTCACCAGCGCGATTTTATCCGCGCCGGCGATCTCGTAGCGGGTCCAACCCGTCGAAATGTTATCCTGCGACAGCAGATTCCAGTTGTCCTCCTCCGTGCCGACCTTTAAGCCGAACGCCGTTTGATGCGCCAACGCGTTGACTTTCGCATAAAAAACGATCTTGGCGTTTTCATCGAGCGCGGCGAGCATATCCTCTTCCAGTTTCACCGTTACGAACGCATATCCGTCCCATACGCTGTTGACGAGTTTCAGACTTTGATTGCCGGTTAACCCCTTTCCGAAGGAAAGCGTCGTAGCCGCCTGCGTGGCGTTCAGGATATACTTTTCGGCGCCGAAGGCGGCGTCTTCAAAGCCTTCGTGCGCCAGCGCTTTTTCATACGTTACGGAGGCGATCTCCACGCTGCCCACGGCGTAGCCGTAAGTCAGATAATAGCCTTCCGCCCACTGATATTCGAGGCAAACGACGGGCATGCCGTACTCTTTGGCAAACGCCTTGTTGTACACGAAGGTAAGGTCCTTCCACACGCCGATCTCGATTTCATCGAGATAGCCGCTGCCCTCGATATATTTCGACGTTCCGCCGTAAGAGGCGCGCAGGTTGAAATCGCTCGCCCCGCCGCCCGTTGTGCCGGCAAGCCCTTCTGCGGGAGCGGTGATGTTCATCTTGTAACGGATGGTTACGATGTCGCCCGTATCGACCTTTTCAAACAGCGCCGCGGGCAGTTCTATGCCGAATATTTGGTCCTTGCTCGCGCCCACGATGCGGTTCGGATTTTCCGCCGTGCCGTCCCCTTCGACCCAGACGGGGGAGAACTGTTCGCCGACGGAATTCCTTCCCTTATAGAGGTAGGCGGTGTAATCCTTGCTCATATCGTCGATATAGCCTTCGGGCATCGTGAGATCGCCGTACACGGTAACGCTCTGCGCCGCGGTAACCCCCTCTGTGCCGTCGATATAAGAATAACACACGGTATATCTGCCCATCTCGGTAAAGGCGTGTTTGATCTCGCCGTTGACGACGGAAAGTTCGGTTTTGTTGTTTTCCGCGTCGAGGAGGTGCGCCTTGATCAGCGAAGCATCCATCCCCGCGGTATAATCGTCCGCGGCGAGCAGCGTCGTCTGCGCGTCGGACGCCTGACAAAGAACGTCTTCCGGCGCGATGGAGAGCGACGGGGCGGTCTTTTCATAGCGGACGCAGTCGATATACATATCGAATTCCCAGAAATTATCCTTATAATCGTCGCCGTTGAACGAGAAAGTAACCAGATCGGTTCCCTGATAGTTCTGCGCTTCGAATTTCTCCTTGGGGATGACGACTTTCGTCCACCGTTTCGGCTGAATGAGATCGCGCGAAACGATGCGTACGGACGTACCATCTACCGAAAAGTCCAGATTGTACGCGCGCGGGCTGTTGTTGTACACCCAGTAACTCAAACCGTACGCATCGGTGAAATCAAGATTTTTCACCGTGTCCATCAGCAGGGAAATCCACTTGCCGTCCTTCGTGGTATAATAGTGCACGGAACCCGAACCTTCGATGACGAAATTCTGATCGGTATTGTACGCCATCTGCCCGCCGCCGGCGGTGGAAACGGAAACATCCACATACTGCTGACCGTTGAAAAATTCGATCTCGTTTTCGGCAAAGACGTTGACCGTTACGCGCCGTTCCGCCTTGTTGCCGCTTTCATCTTCCGCCATAGCCAGCACGGTGTAGGTTTCATACCCCTCCACGGTGAACTTGCCGGCCTGTACCGTTACGAGGTTTTCCTCCTTTTCCTCGCCGCAGTAGACCTTCACGTCTACCGCAATATCGTCTCCGTCCACGAGGTCGCTCGCCGTAAAGGTCGGCAGCGTAACCTCGTCGCCGATGCGGTATTTGCCTTCGATCTCGCCGCTCTGGATGATGGAAGGGGCTTTGGTATCGACGCTGGTGATCGTCTGCTCGTAAGTTTTATTCTCGCCGTTCGGCAGGGTGAAGGTATACGTTACGTTATACTCGCCGAGGCGGGTGAGCACCATCTTCTTGTTGAGGACCTGCACGGAAGTCGTGCCCTCGAAGAGAACGGTGATGACGGGGTCGATGATCTCCCCGTTGTAAAGCCCCGCTGCGGTGTCGAAATTATACGTGCTGCCGTATTCCATGCTGACGTCCTCCGGAATATC
>CALVUL010000030.1 GCA_944363555.1 uncultured Clostridia bacterium | reverse complement strand
GTCGCCGAGTGCAAAAAAAGAATAAACGCGGCGAAAAAAGTTTAAATTCGCAATCCTGATGATATAATATAAATATGGGAAAAAAGCTGCAAGCATTCAAAAACATATTAAATCTTACGATCATCGCTATACTCGGCGTTGTCGGGATCGTGTTCTCGGTGCTGTTTATCGATACGTTTATCAGCGGATTTATTTTCGAATATGCAAAAGCGCTGAAAATCGTGTCCGTCGTGCTGATCACGCTGATTGCCGTTGCCGCCATCGTATTTTTTGAGTTAAAGGTAGAAATCGTCTACAAATTCTGTTACATCGCCGTAGTGCTGGTCGCGTTGGCGCTGATCATGCTTTATATCCTGAGCGTTACGGGGGTTTTGGCAACCATCGAAAGCGTGGACGATCTCAGGGCGTACATCGAAGGAATGGGCCCGTTCATGCCGATCGTTTTTATCGTGCTGCAATTTTTGCAGGTCGTGGTGCTGCCGATTCCCGCCGTGGTTTCCATTAGCGCGGGCGTGCTGCTTTTCGGCGCGCTGAAGGCTGCGATTTACAGTTTTATCGGGATATTATGCGGATCGATCCTCGCGTTTTTCATCGGGAAATATCTCGGTTATAAAGTCGCCGCGTGGCTTGTGGGAAAGGATAACCTCGATAAAGTGCTGAAAGCGGTAAAGGGGAAGGATAAAGCGGTGCTGACGTTCATGTTTTTATTTCCCTTTTTCCCTGACGATATTCTTTGTTTCGTTTCGGGGCTTTCTTCCATGAGCACGGCGTTCTTTATCGTTATGATCGTCATTACCCGCTTTATTTCCATCTTTATCTCCTGTTTCGCCTATGACGGTGCGCTCATCCCGTACGATACGTGGTGGGGGCTGCTTTTATGGGGCGTATTTATTGCCGTTACCGTTGTGCTGACGATCGTGATCTATAAAAAAGGCGATAAGATCGAAGCGTTTTTCAAAGATAAATTTTCAAAAAAGAAAAAGAATTGCAAGAATGACAATAAATCTAATTAAATACTTACGATAAATATTGCGATTATGTCAAATAAAATCAAAATACGCCTGAAAACAGAAAAAGAAAACGTTGCCTTTTTTCCCGTTTTAAGGTATAATGAAATACAATGAACATTCTGTTATGTAATGACGACGGGCTGTACAGCGACGGGATTCTGCTGTTCGCCAAAAAACTGTCCGCCGAGCACAAAGTTACGGTGGTTGCGCCGGAAAGGAACAATTCCGCCGTATCGCATTCGCTTTCGATTTTCAAAAATATACGCGTTAAAGAAGAAAAGATCGACAGTGCGTTCCGTTCGTTTTCCGTATCCGGCACGCCTGCGGACTGCGTAAAATTCGCGCATCACAATTTCAGATCTTTTTTTCCTTTCGACGCCGTGCTTTCCGGGATCAATAAAGGGCATAATCTCGGAACGGATACCCTGTATTCGGGGACCGTTTCCGCCGCTTTCGAAGGCGCGGCGCTGGGGTATAAAGCCATCGCTTTTTCCTGCGTGAGCCACGACGGGGAGTTTATGGAAGACTGCGCCGATATCGCCTGCGATCTGCTTTGCAAACTGTATCCGCATCTTACGGAGGATTTCATCTTCAACGTCAACATTCCCGCGAGAAAAAAAGAAGAGATCGCCGGCGTGAAACTCACGCCTCTCGGAAAACAGATCTATTCGGATAATTATGAGGCGCTGAGCGACGGCGAATTTGCCTTAACGGGCGAAATGCTGGCGCACGGGGAAAACGACAGCGACTGCGACGTGGAACTCAGCCGCGCGGGATTTGTTACCGTTACCCCGATGATCTGCGACCGAACCGCTTACGGCGTTTTAAACGCGCTGAAAGATATTGTTTTATGATAAGGAACGCAGGATGAAAAGCGTTGCAGTGATCGGCGGAGGCGCCGCGGGGATGATTGCCGCCGTGTTCGCCGCAAAAAACGGCAATCGGGTTATTTTGTTGGAAAAAAACGAAAAACTCGGCAAAAAAGTCTATATCACGGGAAAGGGGCGGTGCAATCTCACCAACGATTGTTCGCCGGAAGAGTTCCTTGAAAACGTCGTTTCCAACGCGAAGTTTCTTTCGGGACCGATCCGTTCTTTTTCTCCGCAGGATACGCAGGATTTTTTCGAAAGCCTCGGTCTGAAACTGAAAACGGAGCGCGGCGACCGCGTTTATCCGCTCAGCGACAAGGCGAGCGACGTTACAAAAACGCTGACGAAAGAACTGCAAAAGCGCGGCGCGGAAATCGCCTTGAACGAACGCGTTTTGCAACTGATCAAAGAGGATGAAAGATTTTGCGTCGTTACCGACCGCCGCCGCATCGGCTGCGATTCCGCGATCGTCTGCACGGGCGGGCTTTCCTATCCGTCTACGGGATCGACGGGAGACGGCTATGCGTTCGCCCGTGGATTCGGACACGGCGTTACGGAATTAAAACCATCTCTAACCGGCATCGAAACGTCGGAAAATTTCCTCCCCGTGCAGGGTTTGTCCTTAAAAAACGTTTCGCTTTGCGCAAAGCACGGCAAAAAGACGCTGTTTCGGGAAACGGGGGAAATGCTTTTCACGCATTTCGGCATATCCGGTCCGCTGGCGCTCGGCGTTTCCGCTTTGATTAACCGCATTCCGCCCGAAGAGGTTACGTTGATCCTCGATCTGAAACCCGGGCTTGACGAAGAAAAACTAAAAAAACGCATCGAACGCGATTTCGCCGAAGCGAAGGGGAAAACCGTTTCCAACGGCATGCTGAAATTGATGCCGGCAAGGCTTATCCGCGTCGTTTTGTCGCGTGCGGGAATACGCGGGGATAAACGGATCGCCGACCTAACGAAAAACGAGGTGCAAAACCTTGTTTTCGCTATGAAATCCTACGAAATCGGCGTAAAAAGGCTGCGCCCGATCGAAGAGGCGGTGATCACTTCCGGCGGCGTCAACGTAAAGGAAATCGATCCGCGCACGATGGAAAGCAAACGCGTAAAGGGACTTTTTTTCGCCGGAGAAGTGCTCGATCTCGACGCGTTTACCGGCGGTTTCAACCTTCAGATCGCCTTTACTACGGGATATATCGCGGGAAATAACGCG
Organism: uncultured Clostridia bacterium; assembly: GCA_944363555.1. Classification (GTDB taxonomy): domain Bacteria; phylum Bacillota; class Clostridia; order Christensenellales; family Borkfalkiaceae; genus UMGS775. The sequence goes on along the minus strand of CALVUL010000030.1, from coordinate 4,666 downwards.
TAAAAGGAGCAGATGATGAAAATAATCAACATTGCATTGGACGGACCTTCCGGCAGCGGCAAAAGTACGCTCGCCAAGGGGCTTTCCGAAAAACTGAACATTCTTTATCTCGATACGGGAGCGATGTACCGCGCCGCCGCCTGCAAGGCGCTTTCCCTCGGCATAGACACTTTAGACGAGAAAGGCGTCGCTTCCTTTATCGACGGGATCGACCTCGAAATCCGTTATATCGACGGCGCGCAGCATACTTTTCTCGACAAAAAGGACGTTTCTCTGCGCATCAGAGAACCGGAAGTTTCCATGGCAGCGTCCAACATTTCTTCTTTGAAATGCGTCCGCCTGAAAATGGTGGAGATGCAAAGGGCGATCGCAAAGTCGATGTCCTGCATCCTCGACGGCAGAGACATAGGTTCCTTCGTTCTGCCCGACGCGAAATACAAATTTTACATAACCGCCGCGCCGGAAGTGCGCACCGCCCGCCGCAAGGCGGAACTCGAAAGCCGCGGTTTCAAGGTGAATTTCGACGAACTCTTAAAGGAGATCGAACAGCGCGATTATAACGATAAACACCGTGATTTCGCGCCCCTCGTTCAGGCGGAGGACGCCGTATATATCGACACTTCCGATATGAGCGCGCAAGAAGTGCTTGAACGTATTTTGTCGTATATAAAAAGGTAATTTTATGCATAACCGGTTTTATATCCGCACGGGATATTTTCTGTTTTCCCTCTTGTTCCCGTCCAAAGCGTACGGAAAGGAAAACTTCCCGAAAGATAGAGCGCTGATCGTCGCCAATCACTATTCGGCGATCGATCCGGCTTATATTTATAAATTCACGAAACGCGATTTGTTTTTTCTCTGCAAAAAAGAAGCGCTTAAAAACAAGATCGCGCGGCGTTTCCTCATCGAGGCGGGCGCGATCTCCGTCGACAGGGACGCCAACGACGTGCGCGCGCTGATGAACGCGATGAAAGTGCTGAAAGAGGGGAAAAAACTCGTGATATTCCCCGAAGGCACGCGCAATAAAACCGGTGAAGAGCTGCAGGAATTAAAGAGCGGCGCCGGGCTGATCGCCGTCCGCACGAAAACGCCCGTCGTTCCCGTGATGTTTTTAAAACATCCGAAAATTTTCCGCCGTTCGTATATGATCGTCGGCAAACCGTTTGAACTGAAAGAATTTTACGATAAAAAACTGACGAAAGAGGATTACGAAACCATCGACAATATCATACGCGAAAAAATGATCGAAACCCGCGCGGAACTCGCCGCCAAACGCAAGGAGAAGAAGAAATGCAGATAATCGTTACGAAATACGGCGGTTTCTGTTTCGGCGTGAAGCGGGCGGTGGAAACGGCGATGAATCTTCCCGACGGCGAAAATTACGTTCTCGGCGAGATCATACATAACGAATCGGTCGTCGGGGCGCTTGCGGCAAAAGGCGTGATCACCGTAAACGACATCGGGGAGATCCCCGACGGCGCGAACGTGCTCATCCGCACGCACGGCGAGGCGAAAGCGGTATTCGACAAAGCGGCGGAAAAAAAACTGAACGTCATCGACTGCACGTGCCCGTTCGTAAAAAACATTCAGACCATCGTGGAAGAACACCGCAAAAAAGGCGCGGCGATCGTCATCGTCGGCAACGGAAATCATCCGGAAGTGAAGGGGATCAACGGCTGGTGCGAAAACGCCGCGTTCATCACGGATAAGCCCTTCGATATCGACCGATTATCGGGGAATTCGGTGTGCATTGTGGTACAAACGACGTTTTCCGTGGAAAAATTTGACGAAATTTTAAAAAATATTCCAAAAGACTGCTCAAAAACAGTTGAGATTTTTAAAACTATTTGCTATACTACTATCAAACGGCAAGAAGAAGCCGAGTCTATTTCTGCGGAATGCGACGCGGTTATCGTGTTGGGCGGCAAAAAAAGCAACAATACCGACAAGTTGTTTGAAATTTGCGCCGGTCATTGCAAAAATGTTTTCCGTGTTTCTTCGCCCGTGGAATTGGACTATAAAGAATTAAAAAAGTTTAAAAAGGTTGGGATTGTTCTCGGAGCGTCCACTCCGGCGGAGCAGTCTTTGGAGGTCATCTCGAACATGGAGAACGCAGAAGTTAAAGCATCGATGAACGAAGAAACGGTAAGCGAGCAGGAACAGGCAGCCGCTGCCGTTTCCGAAACGGCAGAAGCCGCCGCGCCCGCGGCGGAAGAAGAGAAAATTGAAACGCCCGTTGCGGAAGCGGCGGAGGAGAACACGATGGAGGCCGCCATCGCCATGATGGACAATAAGCCCCAGAAGTTCAGACTTCACCAGATCATTACGGCGACGATTTCTCAGGCGGGAGACGATGGCTTAGCTTTATACATTCCCAACACCAAAAAAGAGGTTCTCCTCGATAAAAGCGAAATGCTCTGCGAAGAGTATAAAAAGGAAGATTACGTCGGTAAAGTCGGCGACGATATCGACGTTATGATCTTGGCGCTCAATCCGCTGAAACTTTCCGAAAGGGCGATGGAGGAACTCAAAAAGGAAGAGGCCGAAATCGAAGAGATTAAAAACGGGAAAATTTTCGAAGTCAAAGTTACCGGCACGAACAAAGGCGGGCTGACGGGCGTTGTGGAGGAATGCAAATCCTATCAGGTGTTTATTCCCTCTTCGCAGATCAGAATCGGCTACGTGAAAGATCTTGAAAAATACGTAGGCAAAACGCTGCGCTGCAAGGCGGAAAAGGTGGAAGGCAAAGGCAGCCGCCGCCAAATCGTCGCTTCCCAGCGGGTGATTTTAGAGGCGGAGAAAGCGGAGCGCGACGCAATCAGGGCGGAAAGAGAAGAAGCGTTCTTCAACAGCATCGAAGTCGGCTATATCGTGAAGGGCACGCCGCAACGGTTTACGGATTTCGGCGCGTTCGTCAACGTAAACGGGTTCGATTGTCTGGCGCACATTTCCGATCTTTCGTGGTCGGGTTGCAAAAAGTGTTCGGACGTTTTGGAACTCAACAAGACTTACGAGTTCAAAATCCTTAAAATCGACAGGGAAAACAAGAAGGTTTCCCTCGGTTACAAGCAGTTGCAGCCCAAGCCTTGGGAACTGGTTGCGGATAAATATCACGCGGGCGACGTGGTGAAAGGCAAAGTCGTCAGGATCGTGAGTTTCGGCGCGTTCGTGGAAGTGGAAAAGGATGTGGACGGATTGGTACACGTTTCGCAGATCTCCAACGAATGGCTGGATAATCCCACGTCCGTTCTGAAAGTCGGCGACGAGGTAGAGGCGAAGATCCTCGAAATCGATACCGAAAAAGAAAAGATGACCCTTTCCATCAAAGCGCTGCTGCCCGAATCGGATGTCAAGAGGGTCAACCCCAACAAAGCGCGTAAAGAAGACGGCGAGGAAGGCGCTCACAAGCAGAGAAAACCGCGCGCCGCAAGAGAAGAGGACGACGGTTTGAGAGAATGGAAGGACGACAATCACGGCGGCGCTTCCATCGCGGAAATCCTTGCAAATCTCAATAAATAAGATCACACAACAACATCAGCAATAATCTGTAAAACAAGGCGGCTTCCGGATTTTCCGGAAGCCGCCTTGTTTTACAATCGTTTTGCGTAAACCTTATTATTCCCGCCGGAAAACCGCCCCGCGTCCGCGGGATTTTTGTTTTTCTGTTTTTATGCGCTAAACTGTTAGCGGCATCGATCGTAAAATTTCTTTTGTCAAATTATTCTTGTTTATCCTTTTAAAGCATACATTAAAACGATGGATATCGATGATCTCGGCTTTCTGCCTTCGGCGATCTACGAACCGCTGAAACAAATCGGAACGGAGTTGTTATACGAACTGCGCCTGAGGGAAAACGCCCCCGTAACCGTCAATTACGGGTTCAAACGCCTGTATCTGGGCGAAAAACTTACGCTCTTCGAAAACGAGGCGATTATCTGCGATAAGGATATGATCGAGGAAACGCTTTTCCGCGCGGCCGAATATTCCATATACGCGGCGAACGAGTCCTTGAAGGCGGGGTTCATCACCGCGGCGGGCGGCGTCCGTATCGGCGTTTGCGGCGAATGTGTTTTTGACGGGACGAACGTCATCACGATCAAAAACTTTACTTCGCTTTGCATCCGCATTCCGCATTTCATCGAAGGCGCGTCGGCGGAAATCCAAAAAAAAGCTTTTGCAGACGGCGTAAAAAATACCTTGATCGTATCCGCGCCGAGTTACGGAAAGACGACGATTTTAAAAGACCTCGCTCTGAGCCTTTCGCAAAGATACAACGTGCTCGTCATCGACGAGCGCGGCGAACTGGGCGACAGGCGGCTGAAAAATGCCGACATCGTGCGGTATTCCGATAAAAACTATGCGTTTTCCTACGGGATCAGAAGTCTTGCGCCGGAGATCGTGATTGCGGACGAGCTTTCGGGGAAAGCCGATTGGGAATGCGTACGAAAAGCCGTAAACAGCGGCGTGAAAATCATCGCAACGGCGCACGGCGGGGATCTTGAGAGCATCACGCAAAAAGGGGAGTTTATTGCCGGTTTGTTCGATCGCTACGTCGTTCTGCGTTCGGAAGGACAAGCGGGCAGGATCCGTGCGGTTTACGGTAAAAATTATGAGTTATGTTAAATGGATTCTCGGCGGCGCGGCGATCGTCGTATGCACCGTCATC
>CALVUL010000029.1 GCA_944363555.1 uncultured Clostridia bacterium | reverse complement strand
CCCTTCGCGTACAGGAAAAAGCACGTAGTCCCCGCGAAGGCGATCGCCGGCAAATAAAAAAGCGCCCCTGACCCGCAGGGGCGCCTTGCTTTGCGCTCTTCCTTGACCGATTGTTTTTTTCCGTCCGCGGGCAAGCCCGCGTTTTTTATCCCGTTAAAATTCGACGTGCTCTATGTCGCGCGCCGAACGGCGGTATAAAACCACCTTCCTTCCCGTAGCCGCAACGAACTCCGCTTTCAGCGCCGCCGCCAGTTCCGCGCCCGTTTCCTTGGCGCTTTTTTCACTGCTTTCCAAAACGGTCAGTTTGATGAGTTCCCGCGCGTCGAGCGCGTCGGAAAACGATTTCACCATGTTTTCCGAAATGCCGTTCTTCCCCACCTGTCCGATGGGCTCGATTTTCGCGGCGATGCCGCGCAGATTGCTCCTTTGTTTACTTGTCAGCATAATTTTCACTCCGTATATTCGAATTCCGTTCCGCCGAGGACGATGGTCGTTCCGTTCACCGCCCCCATCGCTTTCAGTTGTTTGAAAATGCCCCGATCCCGCAGCACCTTGTGCATATAGGATACGGAATGCGTATCGGTGAGCACCACGTTGCGGGCAAGCACGTCCACCAGCGTGCCCGTAATGACGAAGGCGCCGTCGTCGTCGCGGTAAATTTCGTAATCGAGTTTTTCCGGCTTTGCGTACGCGAACGGCTCGAACCGCTCCGGCTGCACGGGGGGCAGTTTTTCCAGCGCCGCGCACACCACTTTCAAAAGCGCGTTCACGTTGCCGCCGTCGATGGCGGAAATTTCCACCGTTTTATATTTTTTGCCGATCTTTTCCTTAAACGCCGCGATCTTTTCCGCCGCGCCGTAACAATCGCATTTATTGAGCGCCACGATCTGCTTTTTCTTCGCCAGAAGCGGCGAATAGTTTTTCAGTTCCGCGTTGATTTTTATAAAATCCTCATAGGCGTCGCGCCCTTCCGATCCGGAAATATCCACCACGTGCACCAGCATGCGCGTGCGTTCGATGTGCCGCAGAAACTCGATGCCCAGCCCCGCGCCGTCCGCCGCGCCTTCGATAAGCCCGGGAATATCCGCCACCACGAACTGCGCGCCGTAATAATCGCACACGCCGAGGTTGGGCGAAAGGGTGGTGAAGTGGTAGTTTGCGATCTTCGGGCGGGCTTTGGTGATTTTGGAAAGCAACGTGGATTTCCCCACGTTGGGGAAGCCCACCAGCCCGACGTCCGCAATGGTTTTCAGTTCCAAAATCACCTTGTGCGTTTCGGTTTTCTCCCCCGTCTGGGAAAAGTGCGGCGCGTGCCTGCGGCTGGTAACGAAACGGGCGTTTCCCTTGCCGCCGTCCCCGCCGGCGAGAACGACGACTTTCTGCCCGTCCTCGAAAATATCCGCGATGACGCCGCCGCTCTCCGCGTCCTTGACGATCGTGCCGAGGGGAACTTTTAAGATCAGATCCTTCCCGTCTTTGCCGAAACAGTTTTTCGGGCCGCCCCGTCCGCCGTTTTCCGCGGCGAATTTGTTTTTATAATAATATTCCGCGAGGTTGTTCACATGGCGGTCGCCCACAAAGACGACGTCGCCCCCCCTGCCGCCGTCGCCGCCGTCCGGCCCGCCGTTGACCACCCCTTTGAAGTGGAGAAAGGAGGTGATGCCGTCCCCGCCGTTTCCGGCTTTGATCTGCAGGATCACTCTGTCGATAAACATAAACTTATTTTTTCCTGTTTCTGATTTTCTTTTCGCAAAGCGCGGCGATCGGGCAGGTTTCGCATGCGGGGCGCGCCGCCTTACATACCTGCCTGCCGAGGTAGATGAGATAATGATGCGCCTTTTTCCAGACGTTTTGATCCAATATCTCCATCAATTGTTCTTCGGTTTTTTTCACGTTGCCGGCGTCCGCCAGCCCGATGCGGTTGCTCACGCGGAACACGTGGGTATCCACCGCGATGGCGTCCCCGCCGAACGCCACGGAATACACCACGTTGGCGGTTTTCACCCCCACGCCCGCCAGTGTTTCGAGCTGCTCTTTCTCCTTCGGCACAACGCCGCCGAAACGGTTTATAATGTCCGCCGAAGCCGAAAGGATGTGCGCCGCCTTCGTCTTGTACAGCCCGCAGGAAAAAATGCGTTTTTCCAGTTCTTCCTGCGTGAGTTGCAGCATGGTTTCGGGGGTGTTGTGCTCTTTAAAAAGTTCGCGGGTTACCACGTTCACGCGCGCGTCGGTGCACTGCGCGGAAAGCATCACCGCGACGAGCAGTTCGTAGGGCGTACCGAATTCCAGCGCGGGCTTGTCCGAAAAATTTTCCGATAAGATCCTCACGATCTCTGCGGCGGTCTTTTTGTCCATAAAGGCTCGTCCTTCGTAAAATCCCCGCCGCCGCGGACGCGGCGGCGGGTCGCTTTGTATTATATTAACACAAAAGCGGGTTTTTTACAATCTTTTTTCACACGCTTTTATATCCGCCCCCCGAAAAGGCGAAAAAACCCGCGAAAGAATCGTAGCGCAGGCTTTGCGCCAGCCGCTTTACGAACGGGAAATACCTGCCCGAGACCCTGACGCTCAGCCCGCAACCGACGTACGCCTGTTTCGGCGTATTGACGATTTCCGACGGCACGCCCCTTTTCCGCAGTTCTTCCGCGAACCGCATCGTGTGCGTGCGGGAACGGAAAGCAACGATCACGTAATCCATATCCTTTCTCCTTTGGTATCGGCATAACTTGCGCCGCCGCATAATACACTATATTGTCATAAAACTTGAAATGTGAAAGGATGATTGCCATGATTTATTTCGACAACGCCGCCACGGGCGGCTTTAAAGCGGCGGCGGTTACCGAGGCGGCGGTTACCGCCGTGAAGTATCTTTGCGCCAATCCCGGCAGAAGCGGCCACCGCCTTGCCGTTACCGGCGCGAAGATCGTGCTTTCCGCCCGCGAGGCGCTGGCGGCGATGTTCAACGCCGAAACCGCCGATCGTGTGATCTTCACCAAGAACGCCACGGAGGCGATCAACCTCGCCCTGCAGGGCACGGCGAAGAAGGGCGGGCATATCGTAACCACCGTATACGAACACAATTCCGTCTGGCGCACGCTGACATATTTACAGGAACGCTGCGGCGTGCGCGTAAGCGTTACTGACGGCACCGCGGCGGCGATCAAAGCCGCCCTCACAGCCGATACGTATCTCGTGATGGTCAACCACGTGAGCAACGTTACGGGGCGCGAAGCCGACCTCGCCGCCATCGGCGAAACGCTGAAAAAAACGAACGCGATCTTCGCCTGCGACTGCGCGCAGAGCGCGGGGCATACGCCCATAGACATGCAAAAATGCGGCGTGAACATCCTCTGCGCCGCGGGGCATAAGGGGATGGGCGGCATCATGGGCAGCGGATTTCTGATCTTCGACAAAAAGACGGAGATCCGCCCCGTGCTCTTCGGCGGAACGGGCACGGAATCGCGCAGCACATCCCAGCCGCTTTTCTATCCCGAACGGCTGGAAAGCGGCACGCTCAACCTGCCCGCGATCGCCGCCCTCGGCGAGGCGGCGGAATACGTGCGGCCGAATCTCAAGATCTTCGCCGAAACGCTGTACACCCTGACCGACGCCCTCGTCGCCGAACTGAAAAAACTCCCCGCGCTGCGGCTGTATTCCGAGCCGAATCGATTCGGCATCGTATCCTTCGCGGCGGAAAAGATCGCCAGCGCGCAGTTTGCCGATATTCTTTCCGAGGAATACGACATCGCCGTGCGCGGCGGGCTGCACTGCGCGCCGGTGATCCACGAGCGGCTCGGCACGGAACGCGACGGACTCGTGCGGGTCAGTTTCGCCCCGCAGAACACCTTGAAGGAGGTCGCCGCCTTCGTAAAAGCCGCGCGCCGGATCCTGCAGACGGCAATCTGACGCTCCGCCGGCTCAGACGGCGGAAAGAGGGATCGTAAATGCGGCAAAGAGCCCCCCGACTCGGGAGCTCTTTGCCGCCGCTTTAAATTTTTTTCAGTTCCCCGACGACTTTTTTGAGCATCGCCTTCTTTTTGCCGTCGAGCATGGGCGCGAGCATCGCCGCGAAACGGTCGATATCCGCATTGCTCAGCGTGCCGTTTCTTTTTCCCTTTTCCGCCTCTTTGACGATCGCCTTCATCAACTCCGTTTCGGAGGCGCCGTCGTACTTACCCGCGAGCGAGGCGATGAGATCCGCAAGGCTGCCTTCCGCCCCGTTTTTGCCGCGCTCCGCATTGCCGTTTTCGGCGTAACTTTTAAAATCCTGCATACTCCCCTCCTGTGCGGCGCGTAAAAACGCGCTCAACTTAATGATATGCGGAACATATAATATAATGCTACCGCAACCGCAAACGAGGTGTGCTTATGGAATCGCTGCAATACATATTGAACCTGCTTTTTCCCGAAAAGGCAAAGGAACTCGGCGCGCTGCTGCAATACGCCGCGAAAAACCGTTTCGATTTAAACGAAATGCTGAAAAATCTCGACCTCGCCGCCCTCGCCCCCCTGCTCGGCGGGCTGTTCGGCGGCGCGGAAACGCCCGCGCGGCACGCCGCAGAAAAAACGGCGGTTTCCCCGCTGGAACCCGTCGCCGCCGTGGCGGATCGGGACATCGTTTTCTGCCTGAACCGCTACCTTTCCGCGGGAGAATTGTAGAAAAAAAAAGCCCGCGGCGCAAATTGCGCCGCGGGTGTTTTTAGGTGTTTTTATCGGTTGAGTTCCTCGATAAAACCGAGGGGTTTTGCCGTCAGCTGTACCCACGCCGGCTCGAAACCGCATTTGAGCGCAGTTTTTACAGAACGGAGATTCGACCACGCCGCGCAGTAAAAGGGGATTTTCCCCCGCGCGACGATTTCCTTTGCCAGCGCCGATACCACCGCCGCGCCCGCGCCGCGGCGGCGCGCCCCGGGCAAAACGTCCACGCCGATTTGCCACATCGTTTCGCAGTCCGCCGACGCCCCCGCGAGGGCGACGAGCCGTCCGTTTTCGTACGCGCCGACGGCGAGCGCGTCGAGATTTTTACGTTTTTCGCAAAGCGCGTTGCTCCATTCGGACAAATACAAACCGTCAAAGTCTTCCTTTTCGAGCACGCGCGTTTCAAACGCCGAGCCGATAACGGGAAAATTCGTCGAAGGCAGAAAATATTCCGCCATAAAGCAGATACCCATGCCGAAGGGATTGAGCGCGGTTTCCAGCGCGCGCATGTTCGGCGTTTCGAAACAGTGCTCGGCGGGATATTTTTTCAAATACGCCGAAACGTGCGGAAAAAAGACCTCCGCCGCCGACGCGACGACGTTGTTGCCGTAAGACGTCAAATCGCAGAAAAATGGCAAATCGAGATATTTGCGCGCCGCCGGATTTTTTTTCGACGGCACGACGACGGGTTCGCTTTTTAAAAAATCCTCCGCCGCACAGCCGCTGTCCGCGGCGGATTGCTCCATCGCCGCGCGCAACACGCTTTTTTCTATCATGTTACAAAAACCCCACAAGCAAACTCATCAACGGTATGGTCAGAATGCAAAGGCAGGTGTTGAGCAGCACCGCGGGCGACGCGGTGTACGGGTCGCCCCCGTACTGTTCGGAAAAGAGCAGCGTCTGCGTGGCGGTCGGCATGGCGCAGGAAAAAAACACGCAGCACTTCACCACCGCGCTGACCGAGGGAAAGAGCATCATCATGCCGAAAGCGAGCAGGGGAAACACGACGAGTTTCAGCGCAGAGGAACAGTACACCCACCCGTTGGCGAAAAGCTGTTTCAAATTCATCTGCGCCAGACGGATTCCGACAATCGACATGGACAGCGGCGTCGTCATGTCGGCGAGGAGGTTGAAACTCGCGCTCAGTTTGACGAAAAAATCGTTCAAAAACGTGCCCGCCTCGCCGATTTGGCTGATGGGCTGTTTCAGAATGATGAAGAGAGGCAAACTGATGCACAGCGCGATGAAAGGCGGATTCAAAAACGCCTTTTTCACGCGGACGTATTTTTTATCGCCGGTAATGAGCCAGATGCCCACCGTCCAGCTGAGCAGATTGTACACCGCCACGAACACCGCTGCGTAGATGAGCATTTCGCCGGTATCGAAGAGCGATTTTAAAAAGGGCAGGCCGAAAAATCCGCAGTTGCCGAACACCGAGGCGAACCGCACCACGCGGATACGGGCGTCGTCCTTTTTCTTTGCGAAGAGCAGCACCACCAGCCCCACCATGAGAAAATGCGCCGCAAAGGCGAACCCCGCGGTGATAAGCATGTTTAACAGCACCGAAGAATCGTAATCGGTGCGCTGAAAACTCATAAAAGTCAGAAAAGGCTGGCAGGCAAAGAGCATGAATGCGGAAAACGCCTTCGTCGCTCCCTCGGGCAGGCATTTGCATTTTTCCAAAATAAACGCCGGCACGGCTAAAACGACCATTGTAATTACGGTGAGCATCACCGTCAAAAATCCGATTTCCATAGTCTCACCCGATTTTGCCGTCTTTTATCAATGCCGGCTGTTCCGCAAACAAAAACGCTTTGAGCGCGCCGTCGGTATCGATATTTTCCGGCACGAGAATGCCGGCGTTCGGAACGAATTCCACTTCGTGGAAATCCGACCCTGCGATCTTTTTCAAATCGTAACTTTCGGCAAACAGTTCGGCAAGGGGATTGCGGTTATTGGGCCGCGGATGCCCGTTGAATACTTCCGCGCCGTGCATATAGGCGTAGTAACCGAGTTTGATCTTCGAACGGAAGGGATGGGACTGCGCCATGAACACCCCCGCGCCGTCGCACAGTTCGAAAAGTTCCCTTTGCGTCAGCGTATAAAGGGGCGGGTTATCGTAAAAAAAGGCTTTGTCGAACCCGTAGAGCAAAAATTCCGTAAAATAATCTTCCGGATCGTATACCCGAACTTCCGCGCCGAGGAAGGGGCGCATGCCCCTCTTTTCCAGCGCGGCGCGGAACTTATCGTACAACCCGAAATAAAAATCCAGTTTTTCTTTGAGGGTCTCGCCCGGGTAGAGGGAAAAACTATCCTCGCAGTAATGGGTGGTGAGCGTTACGCCGCCGTACCCGTGTGCCGCGTAAATTCCGGCAAGTTCTTCTTCCGTCGCTTTGGCGCAGGCGCTCCCGCCCGCGATATGGGCGTGCATCTCCAATTTAAACGTCTTTACTTCGCACATGACAAACACTCCTTGATATCCGCGACCCTGCGCATGCCCTCCTCCACCGCCAGCAGCAGGGCGGCGGTATCGTAACGGGCGTCGTGCGCGGCGGGCGCCGCGCCGAAAAGGGATAAACTCGCCCGCGACACGTCGTACGGGTAAATATCGAAACATTCGCACAGTTCGGAAAGTTTCGGATACTTGTAACTCTTGCCGTCCGCCCGCGGGATCCTGCATACGGGGGTGAATTTTTTCATCGTGCAGAAACTGTCTTTGTAAAAAAACCGCTCCCCCAGCCGCTCGTATTCCGCGCGCATGAACATAAAATCGAAGGCGAAATTGTGCGCCACGAGCACGTTCGCGGCGGCAAAATCCGCGGCGATCTCTTCAAATCTGTCCTCAAAAGTCCGCCCGCCGGAAAGTTCGTATAAAATTTCCGGCGTAAACCCGTGCACCGCCGCGGCGGAAGGCTCCACGTACCCCACGGCAAAGAACATGTTCTTCGCAACCGCGCTTTCCTTCGTCTGCAATATGTAGGAAAGCTGGCAGATATTCCCGGGCCTCAGCCCCGTCGTTTCCGTATCGAAATAAAGTATCATTCCGCCCTCTTCGGTAAAAAAAGGGGACAAAACCTTTCGTTTTGGTTTTGCCCCGCGTCGTTTTCTTCCTCAATCGCCCATCAGTTCGGAATATCTGTCCTCGTAGATGGTAACGAGCCCTTCTTTGTATTCCGTGTAATTCCCGTCCTCGTCGGGGGTCTTGCAGTCGTTGATCAGTGCGGTCTGCTTTCTTTCCAATTCGGTGGAAAGGATGTTGGATACGTAGGACTGCTGCAACTGATAGAGATAGAAATTCTCGTTGTCGTCGTCATCGTCGAGATAGGTATCGAGGTCGGCGATCATCGCGTCGTAATATTCCGCCCAACTCTCATAGGTCGTATCGCCGATCTTCTTTTCGCAGCCGAGGGAATCGAGATAGGCGTCCAGCGTGGCGTAACCTTCGCCGGCTTTGAGCGTTACCGATTTGAAGAGGATGTGATAGCCGTAATCGGTGCCCACGACGATGTAACTGCCCGCGCCGTACTCGTCCTTCATCAGTTCGCGCGCCGCGTCGGCAAATTCCTGCACGTAGGTTTCCGTTTCGCCGGCATCGGGGACGGGCTTTATCAGATAGCCCTTATAGGTATTCAAAGAACCGGCGTCCGTACTGAACGCGAAGAGCAGATCGTTGACCCTTTCCTCGTACTCGGCGATGGACGTATCCGCCGCCGTCTTGTTCACTTTATAGTAAGCGGGGTTGCTCACCGGTTCGGCGCTCACGCCGGAAAGCAGCGTGGAATCGATCAGATCGAGAACGCCGTTTAAATCGTAGCGCGTTACGTTTTTGATCCTGTATTCCGCCTCGTAATCCTCGTCCTCCGCCTCGTCGGCGTTCAGCCATTCCACCTCGCCCATAAAGGGAAGGGCGTATTCTTCGGAAGCCAGCGAATAATCGTGGGTGAACTTCTTGCTGTCGTAGTCGAAATCGTAGCCGGCGGTGATCCAAGTGGAACGCAGATCCTTCGCCTCCACGCGGGAGAGGATCTCCGCGCGTTTCGCCCTGTATTCCGCGGTGGAAAGATTGCTTTCCTCTTTCAGCGCGGAAATCTCCGCGTTCTGCGCCGCGTTCACGCCGATGAGCAGATTGTAAACGTAGCCGTAGCCGCCGTAAGCGTTGTACACGACGGGCGAAGAAGCCGACCAGCCGGAAAGCGCGGTTTCATATTCGGACACGGTGTAATTTTTCTGCGCGTTGTACATTTCCTCGTATCTTGCCGAAAGATCGCCGTAACCGACGGATTTTAAGATCTCCGCGGTGAGGTAGTCTTCGTACCAAGCGATGATGATGTTTTCGTACTGCGCCGTCAGCGAATCCTTATAATACGCGGTGTCGTAAATGGAATCGGTGTTGTAATCGAAGTCCTCGCCGATCAGCCCGTTCTGTTCCAGCGCGCGGATGACCTTGTTGTAGGCTTTTTTGGTTTCGATATCGGTGATCTTGAACTCGCCGCCGTCGATGCGGAAACCCGTTTCCACGCCGCCCATGCGGTTGCCGTTCTCGTCCTGCACGACGAAGCCTTTGCCGTTATAGTCGTTGTAAAACGCCTCCCAACTTTCAAAGCCTTCGTGCTCTTCCTCGTAATTGACCGCGCCCGTGGGAACGGTGCGCGTCGTTTCGGAAGAAGTTTCTTTTTCTTCCTCCTCTTCCTCGTCCTTATAACTTTCGATCATGTCGTTGATGGCTTTGTTGGTGTTGTAAAGCGCTTCTGCCTGCTCTTCGGACGTGAGGTATTTATCGAGGTTCTTTTCGATGTCGTACTTATCTTCCGTAACGCCGGTAACTTCCGCCTTCTTCTTCACGGCGTTCTGCACGATGATGGCGTTGTTGACGAGCTGCTCCATCATCAGTTCCATCGCCTCGCGCTGGGTGTACTGCCCCTGCTGCACGTAGGAATAGCCGTAATTGAGATACATCAGCACGAGATCCCTTTTCAGGATGTTTTCCGCGGGCGCATCCTCCTCGATGCGGACGGTGGCGACCACCTGCTCCATATCGAGATCCGTATCCGCTACGACCAGATTACAGGCCGCGGCGGACATGCCCACCGCCGCCGACAGCACGATTGCCGTTAAAAACTTTCCGAATTTTTTCATCGATGTCTCCCTGAGATTTGGGTCGCCTGCCGCGCCGCGGCGGCGAAAATTACAATTTCACGTATAATTGATTTTAGCACAAAGTCGGACATTTTGCAACGATTTTCGGCTCATTTTTGTTTCGCTTTGCCAAAACTTGCCGCAAAAACGAAAAACTCCTTCAAAAAGCCGAGCATTTCCCCGTTGGAGCGCCCTTCCGCGGCGAAACGCAGGGCGGGTTTCACGCTCATATCGAACCCTACGCGCCCCTTGTATTTTTCCACCGCCGCGCGCAATCCGTCGTTGCCGAGGGCGGAAAGGGAGGGGAACACCGCTTCGCTCAGTCCCTTTTTCACCGTCAGCGCGGAAGCGCCCGTTTCCGCCGCCGCGCTCTTCGCCGCGGCGATGGAGATCAGATCCTCCACCTCCATCGGCAGTTCGCCGTACAAATCGACGAGTTCCGCCTTCACGCGCGCCTCCTCTTCGGGGGAGGAGATCTCCGCGATCTCCTTATACGCGTCCATTCTGAGCGACGGCGCGGAAATATAATCTTCGGGGATATAGGCGGAAACGCGGATATCGAGTTCCATCGCCTTGGAGACCTCCTCCCCCATCTCCTCTTTCAGAAGTTTCGTATACAGTTCGTAGCCCACCTTGTCCATGTGCCCGTGCTGTTCCCTGCCGAGCACGTTTCCGGCGCCGCGGATCTCCAGATCGCGCATGGCGATCTTGAACCCGCTGCCGAGTTCGGCGAATTCCATGATGGAAGTGAGCCGTTTATACGCCGTTTCGCTGAGCACTTTATCGCGCCTGAAGGTGAAATAGGCGTGCGCGAGGCGGCTGCTCCTGCCCACGCGCCCTTTGAGCTGATAGAGGGTGGAAAGCCCCAGACGGTCGGCGTCGATGACGATCAGGGTGTTCGCCCGCGGCAGATCGATGCCGTTTTCGATGATGGTGGTGGAAACGAGCACGTCGCTCTCCCCCCGATAAAATTCCATCACCGCGTTTTCCAGCGCCGTTTCGTTCATCTGCCCGTGCGCCACCGTGAAGCGGACTTCCGGCAGCAGTTTTTTCAGCCGCAGCGCAAAGGCGGCGATGCTCTCCACGCGGTTATACAATACGAACGCCTGCCCGCCGCGGTTGATTTCCCGAAGCAGCGCGTCGCGGAGCAGCGTGTCGGTCTCCTCGGTAACGTAGGTCTGCACGGGCAGCCGCTCCTTGGGGGGCGTGTTGATGGTGCTGATGTCCCTGATGCCGGAAAGCGACATGTGCAGGGTGCGGGGGATCGGCGTGGCGGTGAGCGTTAACGTATCGACGTTGTTTTTGAGCAGTTTGATCTTTTCCTTATGTTCCACGCCGAAACGCTGTTCTTCGTCGAGGACGAGCAGCCCCAGATCCCTGAATCCTACGTCCGCGCTGAGCAGGCGGTGGGTGCCGATGACGAAATCGATTTCCCCCGTTTTGAGTTTCGCAACGATCTCGCTTTGCTCTTTTCCGCTCTTAAAACGGTTCAGAACGGCGACCTTCACGCCGAAATCTTTGAACCGTTCGGCGGCGTTGTTGTAGTGCTGCTGGGTCAGTATGGTGGTGGGCGCGAGCAGCGCCGCCTGCTTTCCGGAAACCACCGCGCGGAACACCGCGCGAAGCGCCACTTCCGTCTTTCCGTAGCCCACGTCCCCGCAGATCAGGCGGTCCATCACCTTGTCGGAACACATATCTTCCAGCACGTCGGCGCACGCCTGTTTCTGATCTTCCGTCAGTTCATAGGGAAAGCGCGCCTCGAAAAGTTCCTGCATTTCGGAATCCTCCGTAAAGCGGAACCCCGCCTTTTCCGCCCGCGCCGCGTACAGCTTTTTAAGGTCGATGCTCATGGCGCGGATGGACGCTTTCACCCGTTCTTTGATCTTATCGAAATCCCTGCCGCCGATCTTGGACAGCGCGGGTTTCTGCACGCCGCCGAGATAGCGCGAAAGCACGTTGAACTGTTCGACGGAAACGTATAAAATATCCCCGCCGGCGTATTCCACGGCGATATAATCCTTCGTGCCCTCGGTGGTGGAAATGCGTTTCGTGCCCCTGACGATGCCGATGCCGTGCACCTCGTGCACGGCGTAATCGCCCGCCTCCGGCGCGGAGAAGAACTCCCCGCCCCTGCGGCGCGGCTTCTTCGCTTCCGCTCTTCGGGAAAAGAGATCGCCGCTGCCGATGACGGCGAGTTTTGCGTCGTGATAAACAAATCCCGAATCGAGAACGCCGGAAACCACCGAAACGCCGCTCTTGCCGCTTTGCACGCTGTCCACGGAAGAGGCGATGCCGCGATCGGAAAGATCGCCGTTCAGGCGTTTCGCCCGCTCGGGGGTATCCGCCACGGCGACGATGCGGTAACCGGAAAACAGCCAGTTTTCCACGTCCGAGAGGAACTCCGCAAACTTCATCTGATATTTCGCCGTCGGCCCGCAGCGCAGCGTAAAGGTCTTTAAGGGGTTGAAAAAGGGGATCGCCGTGGTCAGCGTCTGCACCGCCGCCGCGCGTTTTTTCGTGAGGAGGGAAATGAGTTCCCCGCTGTCCGCCAGCTGGCGGTAGGCGAAGGGGAACGCCTCCCCCGCGGCGAGCAGGTTCTTAAAGCGCTCCGCGTGTTCCTTTTCCAGAAAATCCAGCCCGTCGGCGAGTTGTTTGCATTCGTCGAAATACACGGTGGTATCGGCGGGAAGAATGTCGAAGGGATCCGCCGTGGCGCAGGATAAAAGGGGCATCAGCACCGAAAGGCGGTTATCCGAAACGCCGCTTTCCAGCATCTCCGCGATCTCCCCCGCCATGATTTTCATGCGGGCGTGCGCCTCCGCCGTGCGCGCGGAATTCACCGCCGCTTTCAATTCTTCGCAAAGTTGCTTTTTTTCTTCGTCCGCGATGAAAACGTCGGTGGCGGCGGCGACCTCCGCCTCGTCGAGAAAGCCGAGTTTATCCCGCGATTCCACGTCGTATTCCCGAATGCTTTCGATCTCGTCGCCGAAAAAATCGACGCGCACGGGGTTTTTGCGGTTGACGGGAAAGATCTCCAGAATGTCGCCGCGGAGGGAAAAGCATCCTTCCGAATCGACGATCTCCTCCCGCACATAGCCCATTTTGACCAGTTCGCGCGCCGTTTCCCGCACGTCCGCCTCCGCGCCTTTTTTGAAAAGCAGCGTTTTCAGTTCCTTGGGAAAAAGTTGCAAAAGCGCTTCGAATGTGGTAACCGCCGCCCCCGCGCCCCGCATGATCTCGTATATGCCGTTGAGCCGGCGGAAAAGCGAATGGCGCGATACGGCTTTGTTGTACAGAAGCACGTCGTCCTTCGCGGCGAGCACCGCCGTTTTCTTCCCCGAAAGCGCGGAGATCTCCGCCGCCGTCTTTTCCAGAGAAACGGCGTCCTTCACGATATAGAGGGCGAACCCTTCGGTGTTGGCGGCGATATGGCATTTGACCGAAAAAGGCGCGTTAAAAACCGCCGAAGGCACGCCTTGGCGGACGGCGCGGACGACTTTCAGAAAATCGCCGCCGATATTTTCGCCGTCAAATAATTTTTCGAGCATAATCTCCCGTATTTCAGCGTTTATTGTATTTTCGCATGACGGCGTCGAGATCCTCGCCGCGGGCGAAATCCGCCGCCGCCAGCCCCGCGGCGTGCACCGTTTCGGCAAACAGCGGGTAATCTTCCTTGGCGATGCCCGAAAGCACGTAATCGATCAGGGGGATCGCCTCCTCTCCCTTAAAGCCGATGCGCACGCGGGCAAATTTTTCCGTGCCGAGTTCTTCCACGATGTTCTTCATGCCGTTATGCGAACCGGCGGAACCTTCCTTCCGGATGCGCAGGCTGCCTTTGGGGAGATCGTAATCGTCGTAAACGACGATCAGATCCTCCGGCCGCGCCTTGTAATAGCCGAGCAGTTCCTTTACGCTTTCGCCGCTTAAATTCATATAGGTCTGCGGTTTCGCCACGACGACTTTTTCGCCGCCGATATAGCCTTCCGCCACCAGCGCGCGGCACTTTTTGTGTTTAAAAACGAGGCAAAGTTCGATCGCCGCGTCCTCCGCGGCGATGAACCCGAGATTGTGATAGGTTTTTTTGTATTTCTCGCCGGGATTGCCCAGCCCCACGATGATCTTCATGACTTTTCGGGAAACGGAAAGCCGTTTGTGGCAAACGGCTTTCTCACGCGGTTCAATCTTCGTAAATTTCGGAAAGGGAGGAATCGGAATAAATCTTCGTGATCGCCGCCGCGAACAGTTTCGCCACGGAAAGGATCTTGATCTTCGGGAAATCCTTTACCTTTTCCGCCATGTCGATGGTGTCGAGAACGGTGATCTCCTTGATCGCGGACGCCGCCAGCCTGTCCAGCGCGGGGCCGCTGAGCACCCCGTGCGTGCAGCAGGCGTAAACTTCCTTCGCGCCGTTTTTGATGAGCGCCTCCGCGCCTTGGCAGATCGTGCCGGCGGTGTCGATCATATCGTCCACCATCAGGCAGGTTTTGCCGTTCACGTCCCCGATGATGTTCATCACCTCGATGGCGTTGGCTTTCGGGCGGCGTTTATCGACGATCGCCAGCGGACAGTTGATGGTGGAGGCGAAATTCCTCGCCCTGCCGACGCTGCCCACGTCCGGCGAAACAACCACCCAGTCCTCGTTGCGCTTTTTCTTGTAATATTTGCTTAAAATGGAAGAGCCGAGCAGATGATCCACGGGAATATCGAAAAAACCTTGGATCTGCGCCGCGTGCAGATCCATCGTGAGCACCCTGTCCGCCCCCGCGCTCGTCAGAATATCCGCGACGAGTTTGGCGGTGATGGGATCGCGCGAACGCGCTTTTCTGTCCTGCCTTGCATAGCCGAAATAGGGAACGACCGCCGTGATGCGCCCCGCCGACGCGCGGCGGGCGGCGTCGATCATGATGAGCAGTTCCATCAGGTTGTTGTTGACCGGCGCGGACGTGGACTGGATCAGAAACACGTCCTTGCCGCGGACGGTTTCGGACAAATGAACGGAGATCTCCCCGTCGCTGAACGTGCCCACCTCGATGCCGCTCAGGCTGGTTTTCAGTTCTTTGGCGATCGCTTCCGCCAAAGGCTTGTTGGAATTGCCCGCAAACAACTCGATTTCGTTACCGTGTGCTATCATTGAAAGACCTCTCCGTTTGTAAATTCCGCGATACGGCGGATATTTTTTGATATTTCTATTGTACGATAAAAACCATAAATAGTCAATCTATTTTTGTTTTCTCTTGCCTTTAAAATAATTTTTCAGCAAAGTTGCACAATCTTCCGCCAGAACGCCCCCCTCGTATTCGGTAACGTGGTTGAGCCCGCTCTCCGTCAAAACGGAAAAACGGCTTTCCGCGCTGCCGCTCTTCGGTTCGAACGCGCCGAAATACAGTTTTTTGATCCGCGCGCCGACGATCGCCCCCGCGCACATCGGGCAGGGTTCCAAGGTAACGTACATTTCCGCGCCGTCGAGATGCCACGTGCCCAACTTTTTTTCCGCCTTCTCGATGGCGAGGATCTCCGCGTGCGCCGTACAGCGGCCGAGCGTTTCCTTTTTGTTGTACGCCCGCGCGACGACCCTGCCTTCCAGCACGATCACGGCGCCCACGGGCACTTCGTCGGCAGCTTGTCCCCTTTTCGCCTGCGCGATCGCAAGCCGCATGTAATGGTTTTTATCCTTCATCGCGCCCCTTTCCCAACGCGTTCAAAAGCGCGGGGAGCAGATTTTTGTTTTTTTCGTAAACGGAAGCGAGGTGTTCCGCGCCGACGGGGTGGAAAAGTTCGTCGCCGCCGACTTCCACCGTGACGGCGGGAATGCCGAGCGTTTCCACGCACCAGTCCTTATAGCCCCCCGCGCTGCCCTGCGGCGTGCGGAGCGCGTAACCCGTAACTTTCGCCGCGATTTCCGCCAGCGCCCCGTCGCGCGAAAGATCGGGCTCTTTTTGGTAAAAGTACCAATAGATCTCCTCCCCTTTCGCGTGGTAACTGACCGTCATATCGGGCATGGCGCGCAGGGTAAACGCCGCGAGCGCGGCGCTCTCCGCCGCGCAGAGAGGGTACGCCCCGATGTAATCGGCAGCCCCTGCGGCGCGCTTGTTCCCGACGCCCGTACCCCACCGCGCGGGGAAATTGACGTTGAGATCGACGCCCTCCGCATTGGCTTTCCAAAGGGGAAATTTTTCCTCGCAGATCTTCACGCCGTCGGGATTGACGAGGGGCAGAACCAAAACCGTGCCCTTGAACGCCGCGCGGGAAAGATCTTTCATCTGTTCGACCGCCAGCCGCGCCGTGATGTGCTCGCGCGCGTGCATGGCGTACTGCGCCAGCAAAACGGGGCTGCCCGCGCCGGCTTTCAGATAGACGAGCGGCTCGCCCCTTTCCGAATAGCCGTATATCCCCTTTTCCCCCGCGTAGCGGCGGTAAAAGCCGTAAACTTCCGTCAAAACGCCCATACGCCAGAATATGCGCGGGGCGGTTATTTATGATACCCCGTGCCCTCGGCGATGGTAAACGCGCGGTACAGCTGTTCGGTAAAAATCAGCCGCATCAGCGTGTGCGGAAAAGTCATGTCGGAAAAGGAAAGCAGCAGATCCGCCCGCCGTTTCACCGCCTCGTCGACGCCGTAAGAACCGCCGATGACGAAGGTGATCTCCCCCGCGGCGTTCTTGATCTCTTCCATCTTGCGGGAAAACCCCTCGCTGGAAAATTTCCCGCCCTCCGGCGTCAGGCAAACTACGTATCCCTTGCAGGCGGCGAGGATGCGCTCGCCTTCCCTCTTCTTTGCGAGCCTGCGCTCCGCCTCGCCTTCCTTGGAGAAATTTTCCTCCTTAATCTCCGTGATCGTAAAATCCGCATAGCGGGAAAGGCGTTTGGCGTACTCCGCGATGCCCTCTCTGAAATAATTTTCCTTCACCTTCCCCACGGCGACGAGAGAAATCTTCATCGTCTTTACCCCAGCAGCGCGGAGATCCACGACACAACGCAGATGACCGCCCCCGCCGCGGCGAAATAAAAGAAGTATTTCCCCGCAAGCGGATGTTCGCGCTCCAAGCCTTCCGCCGCATACACCGGTTTTTTATCGAAAAATACGAGATACGCGAGCGCGCCCGCGAGACAGACAAGGGCGGAAACGACGATCCAGACGTTGCCGAACGACGCTTCCGGCGCGAAATAACCGACCAGCACGACGGTTACGTTGTTGACGGCGTGCATGATCGCCGCGGGGAGCGCCGACCCCGCGCGCAGCGCCACGAGGGCGAACACGCAGCCCGTCAGGAAGGGATAGACAAACTGCACGGGATTCTGATGGAACAGCGCGAACGCCAGCCCGTTGAGCAGCGAAGCCTGCCAAACCTTCATGAAATCCGTGCCGCGGAGGATCGCCCCGCGGAAAAGCATTTCCTCGAAGAGCGCGGGCATCAGCCCGAACACGAGCAGGGAAAGCACCAGCCGCGAAGGATTCCCGAGGGGTACTTCCACGGGCGCGCAGGAAAGCCCCGCCTTCTCCAAAAGCCCGACAAACAAATCGTTCACATACCCCAGCCCGAAAAGCATGCCGTAGCAGATCGGCAGCGCCAGCACGGCGTATTTTACGCCGAACTTCCCCGCGCGGAAGGGCTTCCACGAAAGTTTTTGCCGGAAGATGAACAAGATGACGCCGAGATAAGACAACTGCGCGGCGAACGCCGTCAGATAACGGTATAAAGCGCGCGCCGTATTGCCGCCGAAGGCGGTGTACAGCAAAAAGACGATGAGCGTAAGAAGATAGGGAACCAGCACGGCGAGGGAAAACGCCATGCCCGATTCCGCGGCGTTGAATTCTTCGTTTTTTCTGAATATCGTAGACATAATACTCTGTCCGCCCGCAAACGCGGCGGCATACGGCGCACGCGCGAAAAAGCGGTGCGCGAAAAGGCAACGGCACGCCGTTGCCCCGATTTTCGATTCTTTTCAGCGGTTGGTGATGCGGAACACGTCGTCCGCTCTGCCGATAAGCACGATGTGGTCTTCTTTTTTGAACACGTAATCCGCGCCCGTGAGCATTTTGAGCACCCCGCCGTTTTTGATGGCGATGATGTTGATGTTGTGCGCCTGCCGCGCCTTGGTGGAAAGCACGGTGCTGCCCACCCAGTTCTTGGGCACGGCGATCTCGAACACGCCGAATTCCGAGGCGATCTCCACGTAATCGAAGATGTTGTCCGCATTAAAGCGTATCGCCAGTTTTTCCGCCATGTCGCGTTCGGGATAGGTAACCTCGTCCGCCCCGCATTTGGAAAGAAATTTCGCCTGCAAAGAGGTGGACGCTTTGGAAACGACGTACTTCGCCCCCAGATCTTTCAGCTGCGAGGTTACTTCCAGCGACGCCTGAAAATTTTCGCCGATGGCGACGAAACACACGTCGAAATTATTGACGCCGAGGCTTTTTAAAACGCTCAAATTGGTGGCGTCGCCGATGAGCGCGTTGGTAAAGCGCGGGGCGAGTTCCTCGATGATCTCCTCGCGTTTATCCACGATCATGATGTCGTTGCCGAGTTCTAAAAGTTTATCGGCAAGGCTCCTGCCGAATCTTCCCATCCCGATGATCAGTATCGATTTCATAATTTTTACTCCCTTTTACCCGATGAGTATTTTTCCTTCCGGCCGTCTGACGGGCGGATTTTCCCGTTTTTCCGCGATGGCGGACAGCAGCGAGAACGCCCCCACCCTGCCGCTGAACATCAACAGCGCCAAAAGCGCCTTGGAAAAGACGGAAAGATACGGCGTGATGCCCGTGGTCAGACCGACCGTACCGATGGCGGAGACCGCCTCGAACAAAAGCTGTTCCATGCTCATCGCCGGCGATTCCGCAGCGGTGAGCAGCATCACCGAAACGATGACCGCGATGAGGTATACGCCGATGATGGCGAACGCCTGTAAAATGACGGACGTATTGACGTTTTTCTTCCCTACGGTGGCGGAAGTATCGCTCTTCGCCGCGGCAAACAGCCCCATGATCGCCACGACGACGGTGGTGATCTTCACGCCCCCCGCCGTGGAACCGGTGTTGCCGCCGATGAACATCAGCACGACCGTCCACAGCAGCCCGCCTTCGGAAAGTTTATCCATCGGCGCGGTGTTGAACCCAGCCGTTCTCGGCGAGATCGACTGGAAAAACGAGGCGAGCACGCGCTCTTCGAGGGTGAAACCCGCAAACGCCGCGTCGGCTTCCGAGAAAAAGAATACGGCGGCGCTGCCGAAGATGAGCGCCAGCGTAAAGAGAATGACGATCTTCGTGTGCAGCGCGTATTTTCTGAAACGGAAACGGCAGTCGACCACGTCCCCCCACACGACGAAGCCCAGCCCGCCGACGACGATGAGGAACATGATGGTGAGATTGACGACCGCATCCCCTTTGTATCCCGTAAGGGAGGCGAATTCCGTCCCCAAAACGCCCATCAGATCGAAACCGGCGTTGCAGAAGGCGGAAACGGCGTGGAACACGGAAAAATACAGCCCCTGCCCCCAGCCGAAATCGCCGACGAACCGCGTGGCGAGCACCGCCGCGCCCAGCAGTTCGAAAAACAGCGTGAACAGCAAAATGCGCTTGATCAGGTGCAGCATGCCGCCGATGCGCCCCGTGCCGGAGGATTCCATCAGCACCCGCCGTTCGTACAGCCCGATCTTTCTGCGCAGGAACATACTGAACATGGTGATGACCGTCATGAACCCCACCCCGCCGATCTGGATGAGCAGGATGATGACGATCTGCCCGAACGTGGACCAATAGATGTACGTATCGTACACGATCAGCCCCGTAACGCACGTCGCGCTCGTCGCGGTGAAAAGCGCGTCGATAAAAGGCGACCAGATCCTGTCCTTGCTGGAAATCGGCAGGCACAGCAGCAGCGCGCCGAGCATGATGACCACAAAATAGCCGAGAACGAGGAATTTCGCCGCGGTTATCTTTCTTTTCGATCTTGCCAAGAGTCCCTTCTTCCTTTCGTTTTTTCGTTCAGCGGCGCGCGTTTGCGTCCGCCGCGAGCGCGTTCTTTAACGGGATCGACGCCTTCGCGTTAAGCGTAAGGTCGGCGAATTTCCCCGCCCGATACAGAATATACCCTTCCGCGGCGATCATGCACGCGTTGTCTGTGCAATACCGCTTTTCGGGAAGGACGAGTTTCATTTTTTCTCTCTCCGCGCGCCTGCCGAGCAGATCGCGCAAATATCCGTTGGCGGCGACGCCGCCGCCCGCGGTTACAGTCGTTACGCCCCGCTCTTTCGCGGCGGCGAAAAGTTTATCGGCGAGCACTTCCAGCGCGGCGCGCTGGAAAGAATGCGCCACGTCCGCTTTGGAGTACGCCCCACCCCGCTGTTCGGCGGCGTGCACGTAATTGACGACGGCGGTCTTTAACCCGCTGTAAGAAAAATCGTAACCGCCCGCGCCTTTGAGCATCTTCGGCAGCGGGACGCTGTTTTCCCCTTCGCGCGCCAGTTTTTCCACGCTCGGACCGCCCGGGTAGGACAGCCCCAGAACCCGCGCCGTTTTATCGAAGGCTTCGCCGACGGCGTCGTCCAGCGTGGAGCCGAGCACCTCGTGCTCCTCGTAGGACTTCACGTGGATGATCGCCGTATGCCCGCCGCTGGCGAGCAGCGTCATAAACGGCGGCTCCGCCGCCCGATCCGCAAGGTACGCCGCGGCGATATGCCCGCGGATGTGGTTGACCGCCACAAGGGGTTTTTCCGCCGCGTAGGCGAGGGCTTTGGCAAAGGAAACCCCCACCAAAAGCGCGCCCAAAAGCCCCGCGCCGTAAGTTACGGCGACGGCGGAAAGGTCCTTCAGCCCGACGCCTGCCGTATCGAGCGCGCGGGAAACGGCGTCGAGCACCGCATCCGTGTGCGCGCGGGAGGCGATCTCCGGCACCACGCCGCCGAAACGGGCGTGTTCCGCGGCGGAAGAGACGATCACGTCCGATAAAATCTCCCTGCCGCCCGCGACGACGCTCGCCGCGGTCTCGTCGCAGGAAGTTTCGATCCCGAGGATCAGCGCGTTCCCGTCGAACGCGCCGGAATGATTTCCGTTCATTGCGCTTTTTTGAGATAGTCGATGATGAAATCCTGAATTTCGCCGTCCATCACCGCGGAAACGTTGCCCGTTTCGTGCCCCGTTCTGTGGTCCTTCACCATCGTATACGGGCAGAACACGTAACTCCTGATCTGGCTGCCCCATTCGATCTTCTTGATCTCGCCTTTGAGGCTCTGTTCCTTTTCCAGCCGTTCGCTTTCGCGCTTTTCGATGAGTTTGCTCATCAGCATCTTCATCGCCATTTCCTTGTTCTGCACCTGACTGCGTTCGTTCTGGCACGCCACCACGATGCCCGTGGGGATGTGCGTGATCCTGACGGCGCTGTCCGTCTTGTTGATGTGCTGGCCGCCCGCGCCGCCGCTCCTGTAGGTATCGATCTTCAGATCTTCCGATCGGATCTGGATCTCCCCTTCGTCCTCGATCTCCGGCATCACTTCCAGCGACGCAAACGAGGTGTGCCGCCGTTTATTGGCGTCGAACGGGGAGATGCGCACCAGCCGGTGCACCCCCTTTTCCGCCTTTAAATAGCCGTAAGCGTAGAGCCCTTCGAATTTCAGCGTAACGCTCTTAATCCCCGCCTCGTCGCCGTCGAGCCGGTCGAGTTCGAACACCTTATAACCCTGCCGTTCGCCGTAGCGCATATACATGCGGTACAGCATGGACACCCAGTCGCACGCCTCCGTGCCGCCCGCGCCGGCGTGCAGGGTCAAAATGGCGTTGCACGCGTCGTACTTGCCGCCGAGGAGGGCTTTCAAATGCATCTCCTCGATGTCGTCCGCCGCCTTTTTGAGTTCCTTTTCAAGGTCTTCGAGCAGGCTGTCATCCTGCTCCTCTTCCAGAAGGGAAAGGATCTCCTCGGTGTCGTCGATGGCTTTTTCGGCGGCGTCGAAGGTTTCCGTTTTGCTCTCGATCGCCGCGATCTCCTTGGCGAGCTGGCGCGACCGTTTCAAATCCGACCAGACTTCCTCTTTTTCCGATTCCGCTTTCTTTTCCGCAAGTTCTTTTCTCAGCTCGGCTAAGTCAAAGAGAGTATCCTGCTTCCGTGAGGAGTCGCCTAAGTTCCTTTATCTTCATTCTGTATTCGTCCGTTCTGATCATGTCTTTAACCTCCCGTGCGGCGGTTGCCGCGACGATATACGCCTCTTATTGTAGCCGTATTTTTCCCCGATGTCAAGGGATTTACACGCCTAACTTTTTTTTGGAGGAACCGCCCCGCCGCGGCGGAAGGGCTTTTTCCCGACCTCAAAACGGAAAAATCCGCGCGCCGTATCCTCTTCCGCCTTTATTCCGGCAAAAAAATCTGTTATGCTGTATCTGTCAATAAAATCGGATAAGGAGTTTTACCAATGAGAACTTACGCTTACGCGCGCGTTTCGGCGCGCGATCAGAACCTGACCCGCCAGATCGAGGCGTTCCTTGCTTTCGGCATCGAAAGAAAAAACATCTTCTGCGACAAAAAGAGCGGCAAAGATTTCGACCGGAGCGGGTATTTGCGAATGCTTTCCCGTCTGAAAGCAGGCGATCTCGTGATCATCAAGTCCATCGACCGGCTGGGGAGAAATTACGCCATGATCACCGAGGAATGGAGGCGCATCACCAAAAAACTGCAGGCGGATATCCTCGTGCTGGATATGCCCCTTTTGGATACCCGCGGCAAGGCGGACAATTTAATCGGCAAATTCATTTCCGACATCGTTTTGCAGGTTTTATCCTTCGTGGCGGAAAACGAACGGGAAAACATCCGCACGCGGCAGGCGGAAGGCATCGCCGCGGCGAAGGCGCGGGGCGTGCGTTTCGGCAGACCGCCGAAACAGTATTCCGAACAATTCCGCGAAACCGTCGCGCGGTTTTTGAAAAAAGACATTTCCCTTGCCCAAGCGCTGCTGGAAACGGGGCTGAAATCCTCCAATTTCTATTACCACGCGCACCGGTGCTGCGAAAAATAACGCCGCGCCCGCCTTCCGCGGGAAGGCGGGCGCGGCGTATGAACGAACAAAAAACGGGTTACGCTTTGCGCTTTTTGACGACGAGAGCCGCCGCTGCCGGCACGGGTGAAATCAATGTATTTTTCGGGCAAAACTATGTTTTTTCCGGCACGGCGGAAAAACGCATACGAAACCCGCCCCGCCGCGGTTGCGGCGGGGCGGGAGCGTTTCACGGCGCGTAACGCCGCCGCGCTTTTTCAAGCGCGATCGAAGTTCGGTCTTTCGGGGCGCGTATCTATTCCGCCGCCCTATTCTTCCGCCGCGGCTTTGCGGGAAAAGATCGCGTGCAGTTTCTTTACATCGAACTTGGGTTTTCTGTCGTAAGTATAAAGCCCGTTCTGCTCCTGCTCCACGTCGGTCAGCTGCGTATAACAGAACGCGAAGATGTTGGGATTATCGAGCAGCGCGTCGGTCAGCGCGCGCACGCGCGCATACCATTCTTCTTCGGTTTTCGGCGCGTTGCCGTACCCCCAGCCGGTCAGCGCCGCCCATGCCGTGCCGCCGTATTCGCTGACGAAAAACAACTGCCCTTTCGTATAGGACTGGCGGGGCATGAAATCCTCGAATTCCCCCGTCGTTTTCAGCGGCTCGAAAACGGCGGCGAACTTTTCGGGATCCTGTTCGTAACAGTGGATATCGTAAATATCGGTTACGACGTGGTAGTTGCCGCTGGTATCGATGACGGGGCGGGTGGGGTCCGCCGCCTTCGTGGCGCGGTACACCGTTTCGAGCACGCGATCGTCCTGTTTGCGCCCGTTTACATCCCACGTTTCGTTGAAAGGGCACCAGCCGACGATCGCGGGGTGGTTGAAATCCCGTTCCACCTCTTCCAGCCACTCGTTCAAAACGGGGTGCACGGCTTCCCCGTAGGAAATATCCAGCCCCCAGTTGGGATATTCCCCCCAAACGAGATAGCCTTCCTTATCGCAGTGATATAAATACCGCTCCTCGAACACCTTTTCGTGCAGCCGCGCGCCGTTGAAACCCGCCGCTTTGCCGCGGCGTATATCGGCGAGGAGTTCCTCGTCGGAAGGCGCGGTGTACACGCCTTCCGGATAAAAGCCCTGATCGAGCACCAGCCGCTGAAACACCGATTCCCCGTTTAGATAGAATTTCATATCGCGGTATTCGATCTTGCGCAGCCCGAAATAACTTTGCACTTCGTCTTTGCCGAAGGAAAGCGTTACGTCGTACAGCCCGCCTTTGCCGAGCCGCCAAAGATGTTTTTCCGTCAGGGGCACGCAAAGCGTTACGAGCCCGCCGGACGTGAGCGCCCGCGCGCTACCCGTCGGTTTGCCGCCGTACGCCGTTTCCACCGAAAATTCCCCCGCGCCGCAAAGCCGCGCCTGCACGACGAGCGCGCCCGCATCCGCGTCGGGAAAATATTTCACCGTTTCGATATGCGTTTCGGGAACGTATTCCAGCCATACCGTCTGCCAGATGCCGGTGGTGCGCGTGTAAAAACAGCCGTAAGAGGCATATTGCTCGCTCTGCTTGCCCGAAGGGACGAGGCGGTTTCTCGTATCGTCCTTCGCGTGCACGCACAAAACGTTTTCCCCCTCATGCACATAGGGGGTAATATCCGTTTTGAAGGAGACGTACCCGCCCTTATGCGCGCCGCTCTTTATCCCGTTGATATAGACCGCCGCCTCGTAATCCACCGCGCCGAAATGAAGGAAGATCCTCCCCCCCAGATTTTCCTTTTTGACGGTGAATTTCCGCCTGTACCAGACGGAGGGCATAAAATCCCTGTTCCCGATCCCCGAAAGCGGGCTTTCGGGGCAGAAGGGCACGTTGATCTTTTCGGTATACGCCGCGCCGGCGGAAAACAGCCCGCGCTCTTCCCCGCTGCACGCCGTATCGCGCTCGAATTCCCAGATCCCGTTGAGATTTTCCCAAGTTTTCCGCATGAACTGCGGCTTCGGATGTTCGCTCCTGTACATATATTTTCTCCTTTTTTCGTTTTTAACGATAAACACAGTATACACCGAAAAAAACGGATTGTAAATAGTTTTTTCTCCCGAACGATTGACATATCCTACTGCCCTGCCGTATAATCGTCACGGAGGATAAACTATGGTTACCGTTACCGCCGTACGGCACGCCTATCCCGAAAACGCGGGGTTTTCCATCAACCGCCCCGCAGGGCACGGGGATTATACCTTTTTGCACTTCATCACGGAAATCACCTTCGTTTTCGGCGGGGAAACCGTCCGCGCCCGCCCCGACGCCTGCATCGTTTTCGACAAAACGGCGCCGCAACGTTTTTACAGCGACAAACCCGTGCTGCACGATTGGATGCACTTTACCTGTACGGACGAAAAAGCCGACCTTGCCGGCATTTTGCCGAACAGGATTTTCCACCCCGTGAACGGCGGGTTCGTTACCGGCATTCTGCAGGAGATCGAGCGGGAATTTTTTAGCGATCTTGCCGGCAGGGAAAAGATGATCGCCGCCAAATTCGACGAACTGATGATCCGATTGAAACGCTCCGTGAAGGACGGGGCGAACCCCGTAGCCCCCGAAACCGCCGCCGCGCTGGAACAACTGCGGCACAGGGTGTTTTCCGACCTGTCGAAAAACTACACGGTAGCGGAACTCGCGCGCAGCGTGAATTTCAGCGTTTCCCGCTTTTTTTCGCTCTATAAGGCGATGTTCGGCATCTCCCCCGTAAACGACGCGATCCTGACGCGGATCAACGCCGCGAAAAATATGCTCGCTTCCGGAAAAGCCCCCGTAAAGAAGATCGCCGCCGACCTCGGCTATGCGAGTTCCGCCCATTTCATACG
Source organism: uncultured Clostridia bacterium (assembly GCA_944363555.1). Lineage (GTDB taxonomy): Bacteria > Bacillota > Clostridia > Christensenellales > Borkfalkiaceae > UMGS775. The sequence goes on along the minus strand of CALVUL010000029.1, from coordinate 16,638 downwards.
CCAGTTCGTAAGCCGCACGGGATTTACCCCCACGTGCTACCGCGAGGCGATGAAAACCGATTGAAAGGAAAGCGGCAAACGCCCCGCGCCGGCGGCGCCCGCGGCTTTTTGTACCGCGGTCTCGCCGGAAAAACGCCGCGCCGCATCTGCCGGACGACAAAGACCCCGCCCCGCGCCCCCTTTCACGGGGGCGCGGGGCGGGGTCTTTGTCGTATCGCCGCCTTTTTATGCGGTCATTCGTTCTTCCCGCAGCAGTTTTTATATTTCTTGCCGCTGCCGCAGGGGCACGGGTCGTTCCTGCCCACGCGTTTCGCCGCCTGACGGGGCGCGGAAGAACTTTCGTTGGTAACGAGGTCTTTCTTTTCCTCCCGCTTCACCACGGGCACGCGGCGCAGTTCGGCTTTTAAAAGCACGCCCACGGTGTCGTCCTGAATGCTCATCGTCATATCCTCGAACATCTCGCGCCCTTCTTTCTTGTACTCGATCACGGGGTCCACGTTGCCGTAAGAACGCAGCGAAATGCCCTTCCTCAGCTGATCCATGGCGTCGATGTGGTCGATCCATTTGCCGTCCACGTTCTTCAACAGCACGATCTTTTCGATTTCGCGGAAGTTGATGTTCTCTTCCTTATACCGCTCGATCTTCGCTTCGTACACGGCGACGACCTCTTTGGTGAGCTGATCGAGCATATACTCGTAATCCCAGTTGACGGCGCGCTCCTTGGTCATAAAGTTGGTATCGGGGGGCAGCAGCCGCGCTTCGATGGTCTTGTTGAGCTGTTCTATATCCCACGTATCGGGTTTGTTTTCGTTGTCGATGGCGGTGGAAACCACGTATTTCACGAATTCGGGGATGAGCCGCAGGATCTCGTCGTGCACGTCGTCGGATTTCAGCACTTTCAGCCGCTCGGCGTACATCACTTCGCGCTGCTTGTTCATCACGTCGTCATATTCGAGCACGTGTTTGCGGATGCCGAAATTCCTGCCTTCGATGGCGCGCTGGGCGTTCTCGATGCTGCGGGAAAGCATTTTCGCCTGCAAAGGTTCGTCCTCCTTCACCTTGAAGAAGGAATAAATGCTTTGCAGCCGTTCGCCGCCGAAACGTTTGATCAGGTCGTCTTCCAGCGAGATGAAGAACTGCGAAGAACCCGCGTCTCCCTGCCGCCCGCTGCGGCCGCGGAGCTGGTTGTCGATACGCCGCGATTCGTGCCGCTCGGTGCCGAGAATGTGCAGCCCGCCCGCGGCGATGACCTTTTCCTTCTCCGCGTCGGTCTGCTTTTTGAATTCGTTATACACGTCCCAGTAATGTTTGCGGATCTCCCTGATCTCCTCCGGAATATCGGAAACGAAGGAGGTCGCCACCTCGATGGCTTCGGGATCGACGCCTTCTTCCCGCAGTTTTCTCTTTGCCAAAAACTCGGGGTTGCCGCCCAGCAGAATATCGGTGCCGCGCCCCGCCATGTTGGTGGCGATGGTAACCGCGCCGTATCTGCCCGCCTGCGCCACGATATCCGCCTCGCGGGCGTGGTTCTTTGCGTTGAGCACGTTGTGCTTGATGCGCTTTTTCAGCAGCAGTTTGGAAATTTCCTCCGATTTTTCCACCGTAACGGTACCGATCAGCACCGGCTGACCCGCCTCGTGGCGGCGGGAAATTTCCTCGATGATGGCGTTGAGTTTGCCGCGCTCGGTGGAATAGATCACGTCGTTCATATCCTTGCGGATGACCGGCTTGTTGGTGGGGATCTCCAACACGTCCAGCCCGTAGATCGAGCGGAATTCTTCCTCCTCCGTCTTCGCCGTGCCCGTCATGCCGGAAAGTTTCTTATACAGGCGGAAATAGTTCTGGAAGGTGATGGTGGCGTAGGTCTTGTTCTCGTCGCGCACCTTCACGTTTTCCTTCGCCTCGATCGCCTGATGCAGCCCGTCGGAATACCTTCTGCCGATCATCAGGCGGCCGGTAAATTCATCCACGATGATGACTTCGCCGTCGTTGACGATGTAATCGTTATCCTTCCTGAAAATATAGTGCGCTTTGAGCGCCTGCTGGATGTGGTGGTTGAGATCGGCGTTTTCGATATCCGCGAGGTTTTCGAGGTTGAAAAACCTTTCGGCTTTCGCCGACCCGCTTTCCGTGATCTGCACGCTCTTTTCCTTGATGTCCACCGTGAAATCGACGTCGGGCGTCAAAGTCTTTACGAAACGGTTGGCGGAAAGGTATTTTTCGCTCGATTCCTTCCCTCTGCCGGAGATGATGAGCGGCGTTCTCGCCTCGTCGATCAAAATGGAGTCCACCTCGTCCACGATGGCGAACACGAGGGGGCGCTGCACCATCTGATTGACGCGGGTTTTTAAGTTGTCGCGCAGATAATCGAAACCGAGTTCGTTGTTGGTGCCGTACAAAATATCGCAGTTATACGCCTTTCTCTTTTCGTTGTCGTCCATCCCGGGAACGACGACGCCGACGGAAAGATCCAGAAATTTATAGATCTTGCCCATCCATTCGGCGTCGCGCCGCGCGAGGTAGTCGTTGACGGTAACGATGTGCACCCCTTCGCCGGTCAGGGCGTTGAGGTATGCCGGCAGGGTGGCGACGAGGGTCTTGCCCTCGCCGGTCTTCATTTCGGCGACCCGCCCTTGGTGCAGGCAGATGCCGCCCATGATCTGCACCTTATAATGGCGCATGTTGAGCACCCGCCACGCCGCCTCGCGCACGACGGCGAAAGCGTCGCATAAAACGTCGTCGAGCGTTTCGCCCGCTTTAAGGCGTTCTTTGAATTTCGGCGTCATCGCTTTCAGTTCGTCGTCGGTAAACGCGGCGTACTTGCTTTCCAGCGCGAGCACCTTGTCGCTCATCGCGTCGAGCCGGCGCAGGTTGCGCCGGTTTTCCCCGCCCAAGATATACCTGATCAGTCCCATTTGCTACTCCTTACGATTTAGGATTTTTATGTCCCTTTCGGGAAACGGACGCGATTGTGAGGGCGTACACCCTTTTCGCGCCGTTTTTTTTCAATGCCGCCGCCATCGCCTGCAGCGTCGCGCCGGTGGTGGTAACGTCGTCGATCACGACGAGCGTTTTCCCCGCCGCGGCATGCCTTTCCGCCGCGGCGAACGAGCCTTCGAGGTTCTTCATCCGATCGTCCCCCGCGAGCGCCGCCTGCCGCTTCGTCGGCTTGCGCTTGACGAGCGGGCATATCGCCGGCACGCCCGTCCTTTCGGAAAACGCGCGCGCCAGAAGTTCCGTCTGATTGTATCCCCGCTTTCTCTGCGCGGCTTTTCGCATCGGCACGTAAACGGCGGCGTCCGCCGTAAAACCGCTCTCCCGATAAAGGCGGGCGAGATCGTCGGCAAACGCGTCGGCAAGCCAGCGCGCCCCGCTGTACTTGAACTTTCTGATCAGCGGGGGGATCGCCCCTTCGTAACAAAAAACGCTTCTGCCCGCGTCGAGGGCGGGCAGCCGGTTGGCGCAGGTGTCGCACACCGGCGCGGGCGCGTCGAGCGCCCTGCCGCAGTGCGCGCAGAACGCCTTGTCGTTAAACGGCAGTTTTTGCAGACAGTCGCGGCAAAAATAGCCGCCGCCGAAAATTTCCCTGCCGCAGACGGCGCACGTCCAGTGCGGATCGAACGCCGCGCCGACGAGCAACTTCCTTAGTTTATCGTTCATCGAGATATTTTTTCAGATCGTTCACCCGATCGGTGCGCTCCCAGCTGAGCCCTTCCTTGCCGAAATGCCCGTAAACGGAAGTCCGTTCGTAAACGGGCTTTTTTAAATCGAGCGTCTCGATGATGGCGTACGGGCGCAGATCGAATTCCTTTTTGACGATCTCCGAAAGCACGCCGTCCGGAAGTTTGCCCGTGCCGCGGGTATCGGCGTACACCGAAACGGGGTGCGCCACGCCGATGGCGTACGCCAGTTCCAGCACGCACTCCTCCGCCAGCCCCGCCGCCACGACGTTCTTGCTTACATAACGCGCCATATACGCCGCGCTCCGATCCACTTTGGTGGGGTCTTTGCCGCTGAACGAGCCGCCGCCGTGGGGGCATCTGCCGCCGTAGGTATCGACGATAATCTTTCTGCCCGTCAGTCCGGAATCCCCCGCGGGCCCGCCGATCTCGAACCTGCCGGTGGGGTTGATGTAGTAAACGGTATCGCCGTCCAGCAGTTCTTCCGGCAAAACCGCGCCGATAACGTGTTTTTTGAGATCCCCGCGCAGCGTTTCCGCGGAAACGCTTTCGTCGTGCTGCGCGGAAAGCACCACCGCGGCGATGCGCGAAGGTCTGCCGTTTTCGTATTCCACGCTCACCTGCCCTTTTCCGTCGGGGCGGAGGTAGGGCAGAAGACCGCTCTTGCGCACCTCTTCCAGCCGTTTGCACAGTTTATGCGACAGCATGAGCGCGAGGGGCATATATTCCGGCGTTTCCGTGCAGGCGTAGCCGTACATCATCCCCTGATCCCCCGCGCCGATCCTGTCGGAAAGATTGCAGCTTTCCCCTTTGCATTCGAAGGAACGGTCCACGCCGAGAGCGATATCCCCGCTCTGGCGGCCGAGGCGCACGTCTATCGTGCAGCCGTCCGCGGAAAAGCCGAGTTTATCGTCGGTATAGCCGATCTCGCGGATCTTTTCGCGGGCGATCTTTTCCGCGTCGATGCGCGCGGCGGAGGTAATTTCCCCCATGATGAGCATATAATTATCCTTGACGGCGCATTCGCACGCCACGCGGGCGTCGGGATCCTGCCGCAGAATGGCGTCCAGAACGGCGTCCGCGACCCTGTCGCAGACTTTATCGGGATGTCCTTCGGTAATGCTTTCGCTGGTAAAAACTCTTCTCATGGTATAGTCCTTTTGTCCTGAGGGACGAAGTCTTTTCGCACAAACCGACCTTGCAAATGCGCTCCGCGCGCTTGCAGAGCCGTAGCAATGTTATTATAATCTTCCGCGCCGCCCTGCGGCTGTGCCGCCTCCCCCTTCGGGGCCCGCGCCTTACGGCGCCGCGCCGCCTCGATTGAAATAACGGAAGTTGTCCTTGCAAATGCGCTCCGCGCGCTTGCAGAGCCAACTTCCGTTATTATATACCATTTGCCTTTGTAAGTCAAACGATTTTCCTTTTAAAATGTATCGCGTATGCGCGGGAGCGCGCGAATTTTTTGCTTTGCAAAAAATCGTAAAAACTTTTCCGTTCCGCCCGTTTTTTGGTTGACACTTATTTTTTTTTGCGCTATAATATGTTGCAAAATGCATTGACTTTTCCGTCAATTATACGGGGTTTCGGTATGCCGAAAACGAAAACGCAACTGGAAAAAATCAAAGCGGAACGGAAAGAGCAGATCATTCTCGCGGGGTTGAAAGTCTTCTGCGAAAAAGGCTACGAAAGCGCCAAGGTGGAGGACATCGTCGCGCGGGCGGGGTGTTCGCACGGGCTTTTTTACCACTACTTCAAAAACAAGCGGGAAATTTTCGACGAGATCGTCAAAAAACGCGGTAAAGACTCCCTTGCCGAACTGGAATCGCTCCTGACCGACGAAAACCTGCCCTATGCCGACAGGCTGCGGAATCTGCTGCGCTACAATTTCGAGCGCGTCTTTTCCGACGAAAACTTTTCCTATTACTTTTATTTTTTCATTTCGCGCTGGTTTTTGAAAGCCAACGCAGAAGGCGAAAACGCCGCGCTGGAAAAGCGCCCGCTGCCGAAGATCCTTTTCGAATTTTTCCAGAAGGCGCAGAAAAGCGGTGAGTTTTCTTCGGCGCACTCCCCCGAAGAGTGCTGCGCGCTGCTGCACTGCATCATACAGGGCAGTTCGCTCAACGCCGTGCTCGTACCGGAACCGAAAAAGGTCCTTCCCCCGCCGGATATCGATTTTATCGTAAATATATTCAGGAAATAACTTTACAAGGAGGCAATATGAAAGAACAGACACGAAAAACAGCAAAGACATCCGTCCGCCGCCGAAAGAACGGCGAACACCTCCATGTGGTCGGGCAGCTTGCAAAATCCGTTCGGGAGTACAAGAAAGATTCTATCCTTACCCCCGTATACGTTACGGTGGAAGTGATTTTGGAAGTGCTCATCCCCTTCGTTACATCCTTTTTGATCGCCGCGATCAATGACGCGAACATGTCGCGCGTGTTCGCGCTGGGCGGCATCCTCGTCGCGCTGGCATTTCTGGCGCTGGCGTTCGGCGTGCTCAGCGGCAAAGCCTGCGCGCGGGCTTCCACGGGTTTTGCGAAAAACCTGAGGAAAGATCTTTACTATCGGGTACAGACCTTTTCCTTCGCCAACATCGACAAGTTTTCCTCGTCGAGTCTGGTAACCCGCCTCACCACAGACGTAACCAACGTGCAGATGTCCTACATGATGGTCATCCGCATCGCCATCAGAAGCCCGATGATGTTTATCTTCTCCATCGTGATGGCTTTCGTCATGAGCCCGCGGCTGGCGTGGATCTTCGTCATCGTGCTGCCCATCCTCATCGGCGGGCTGATCTTCATCATCTCCAAAGCCGTGCCCTTCTTCAACCGCATCTTTAAAAAATACGACGCGATGAACGAATCGGTGCAGGAAAACGTGAAAGCGGCGCGGGTGGTGAAAGCCTACGTGCGGGAAGATTACGAATCGGAAAAATTCCGCAAAACTTCCGACAACGTGCGCGCCGACTTCACCAAGGCGGAACGCCTGCTCGCCCTCAACACGCCCCTCATGCAGTTTTGCATGTACGTGGTCATGCTCATCGTTTCCTACTTCGGCGCGCGGCTCGCCGTAGAGACCGCGGGCAGCGCCTTCAACGTGGAAAATTTGCAGGCGATGATCAACTACTCCACCATGTGTTTAATGAGCATGATGATGCTCTCCATGGTGATCGCCATGATCACCATGTCCGCCGCCTCCGCCCGCCGTATCTGCGAAGTGCTGTCGGAAGAAAGTTCCTTAAAAAGCCCCGAAAACGCCCTTACGGAAGTGGAAAACGGCGAGATCGTCTTTAAGGACGTAAACTTCAAATATTCCGAAAAGGCGGAAAAATACGCCCTAAAGGACATCGACCTCACCATCCGCTCCGGCGAAACCGTAGGCATTTTGGGGGACACGGGCAGTTCCAAGACCACCCTCGTCAACCTCATCCCCCGCCTGTACGACGTTTCCACCGGTTCGGTAACCGTCGGCGGGCACGACGTCAGGGAATACGACCTCGACGCCCTGCGCAACCAGATCTCCGTGGTGCTGCAAAAGAACGTGCTCTTTTCCGGAACCATCAAGGATAACCTCCGCTGGGGCGACAAGAACGCCACCGACGAAGAACTCGTGCGGGTGTGCAAACTGGCGCAGGCGGACGAATTCATTCAGGGTTTCCCCGATAAATACGATTCCTACATCGAACAGGGGGGCGCCAACGTATCCGGCGGGCAGAAACAGCGGCTGTGCATCGCCCGCGCCCTGCTGAAAAAACCGAAAGTGCTCATTTTGGACGATTCCACCAGCGCGGTGGATACCAAGACGGACGCGCTCATCCGCAAAGCCTTCCGCGAAGAGATCCCCGATACCACAAAGATCATCATCGCGCAGCGCGTCGCCTCCGTGCAGGACGCCGATAAGATCATCATCATGAAAAACGGCGAGATCGACGCGATGGGTACCCACGACGAACTTCTGAAAAACAACGAAACTTACCGCGACTTGTATTATACCCAGCACAGAGGAGGTGAAGAAAATGGCGAGAACTAACATGCGCATGCGCCACGGCGCGCCCGCGGGCGAACGCGCGCGGAAGGGAACGTTCGGCAGACTTTTGAAATATCTCTTTAAATACCATAAAGTCGCCATGATCACCGTGTTTTTCTGCCTGCTCGTTACCGCGATCTCCAACGCGGCGGCGCCGATCTTTTTAAACAACATGATCGTGCTCATCGGCAACGGCGTGGAAAAGGGCATGGAAATCTATTCCCTTACCAACGATCTCGCGCAGGCGTCGGCGGAGGCGTGGAGTTATATCAGCCTCGATCTTCTGAAGATCATCCTCACGATGGTGGGCATCTACGTGCTCGGCATCGTCTGCAACACCCTTTACACCCAACTGATGGCGAAAGTTACGCAGACCTTTTTGCACCAGTTAAGAACCGATCTTTTCGACAAGATGCAGCGCCTGCCCATCAAATATTTCGACCAGCACACCCACGGCGACATCATGAGCCACTACACCAACGACGTGGACGCGGTGCGCCAACTCGTTTCGCAGAGCATCCCCAACCTCTTTCAGGCGTGCACGATGCTCGTGCTGCTGCTCTGCATCATGTTCTATTACAGCATATGGCTCTCCCTCGTGGTGTTCCTCGGCGTGTTCGTGATGAGCATGATCACCAAGAATATCGGCGGCAAATCGAGCAAATTTTTCTTGAAACAGCAGATGTCTCTCGGTAAGACGGAAGGCTTTATCGAAGAGATGATGCACGGGCAGAAAGTCGTGAAGGTATTCTGCCACGAAGAAGAGGCGAAAAAGGATTTCGACGCCGTCAACGATCAGCTCTTTGCCGATTCCTGTTCGGCGAACACCTTCGCCAACATTTTAATGCCCATCATGGGCAACGTGGGCAACCTGCTGTACGTGGTGCTCGCCTTCCTCGGCGGGCTGATGGCGATCAACTCCCTGCCCAACCTCGGTTTCCAATACGGGTTCGGGGCGATGGAAACGCTGACCTATATCGCCATGATCGTTTCTTTCCTCTCGATGAGCAGGCAGTTCACCAACAACGTTTCCAACATGGCGCAGCAGATGAACTCCGTCGTCATGGGTCTCGCCGGCGCGGACCGCGTGTTCCGCCTGATGGACGAAGAACCGGAAGCCGACGACGGCTACGTAACGCTCGTCAACGCGAATATCGACGAAAACGGAAACATCACCGAAAGCGAAACGCGCACCGGAAAATGGGCGTGGCGGCACCCCCACAAGGCGGACGGCACCGTTACCTATACGGAACTCAAAGGCGACATCCGCATGTTCAACGTGGATTTCGGCTATGTGGAAAACAAGATCGTATTGCACGACGTAACGCTGTACGCCGAACCCGGGCAGAAAGTCGCCTTCGTCGGCGCGACGGGCGCGGGCAAGACCACCATCACCAACCTGATCAACCGTTTCTACGACATCGCCGACGGCAAGATCCGCTACGACGGCATCAACATCAATAAGATCAAGAAAGACGATCTGCGGCGTTCCCTCGGCATGGTGTTGCAGGATACTAACCTCTTTACCGGCACGGTGATGGACAATATCCGTTACGGAAAACTGGACGCCACCGACGAGGAGTGCATCGCCGCGGCGAAACTCGCCAACGCGCACGACTTCATCACCCGCCTGCCGGAAGGCTACAACACCATGCTCACCGGCGACGGCGCCAACCTCTCGCAGGGGCAGCGGCAGCTTCTTTCCATCGCCCGCGCGGCGGTGAAGGACGCCCCCGTGATGATCATGGACGAGGCGACCTCCTCCATCGACACCCACACGGAGGCGCTGGTGCAGCGCGGTACGGATAAGCTGATGGAGGGCAGAACGGTGTTCGTGATCGCGCACAGGCTTTCCACCGTGCAGAATTCCGACGTCATCATGGTGCTCGACCACGGCCGCATCATCGAGCGCGGCACGCACGATCAGCTCATCGCCCAGAAAGGGACGTATTATCAACTCTACACGGGCGCGTTCGAACTCGAATAATGGACTGCAATCTCTGCCCGAACGCCTGCAACGCGGAAAGATCCGCGTCTGCGGGCGTTTGCGGCGTAAGCGACAAGTTAAAGATCGCAAAATACTACCTCCACCCCTTCGAAGAGCCGGTACTGAGCGGGAAAAGAGGCAGCGGCACGGTCTTTTTCTGCGGCTGTTCGCTCCGATGCGCGTTTTGCCAGAACTACGAAGTTTCGCGGGCGCAACGGGGAAAGGAGATCTCCGTGCGGGAACTTGCGGACATATTCGCGGAACTGGAAGGGCGCGGCGCGCACAACATCAACCTCGTTACCCCCACGCACTATGCGCGATCCGTCGTTCAGGCGTTAAACCTCTACCGCCCGCATATCCCCGTAGTGTGGAACACCCACGGTTACGAAACGGAAGAAACGCTGCGTTTCGTCGCGCCGTACGTCGACGTATACCTCACCGACGTGAAGTTTTTTTCCCCCGAAACGGCGAAACGCTACTGCGGCAGGGAAAACTATTTTGCTTACGCTTCCCGCGCGGCGGAGATCATGTGCGAAAAACCCCTCGTCTTTGAGGACGGCATGATGGTTTCCGGCACGATCGTGCGCCACCTCGTTCTGCCGCAGAACGTGGGCGACACTTTGAAGATCTTAGACTGGTTCGCGCCGCTGAAAGACAAGGCGTATTTATCGCTGATGTCGCAGTATACCCCCTTCGGAAAGATCGGCGCGCTGCCGGAATTGCAGCGGAAAATCACCAAACGGGAATATAAAAAAGCCCTCGATCACGCGCTTTCTTTGGGGATAGAAAACATCTTCGTGCAAAAAACGGCGTCTTCCGGCGAAAAATACATCCCCGAATGGGATTATTGAAACAGTGCAAACGAAACGCGGGGCGCGGTCTTTCGACCGCGCCCCGCGTTTCGTTGAACCCGTTTAAATTACCGCGATAAGCAATGCGATTGCCCACATCAGACCCCAATAAGAAGTCGTTATTATACCGAGCACAAACCCCGCCGTGGCCAGCCCTTTTCCTCCGTTTTCGCCGCTGCTTTTCAGCCCCCTTCGAGAATATACGATCGCCAGAATGTTCGGGATCAGCAAAAGCCCGAATATGCAGGACGCGATCCCCAAGATCAATCCCGCCAAAGCGGAATTGTTCGTCTTTTCGCTTTTCGTTTCCACTTGCGGGCTTGTCGTCACTAAATTTAACTTATCGCTGCCGCAGTGCGGGCAGAACGCAGCGCCGTCCTCCGTTTTTGTGTTGCAATTTTCGCAAATCTTCATATTTCCCTCCGCTTACAAGCATAATTGTATATTTATAATATCACAAGTATACTTGTAAGTCAATGTTTTTCACAAGTTTTATTGTATAAAATATATATGGGAAAAACGTTTGCGGAAAATCTTGCGATGTTCAGAAAAGAAAAGGGGCTTTCCCAAGCGCAGCTTTCGGCGCTTGCCGGCGTTACGCAACAGTGCGTGAGCATGTGGGAAAAAGGAAACATGGAGCCGACGATGAAAGCCCTTTGGCGCCTTGCCGATATTTTCGACGTTTCCATAGACGTGCTCGTCGGCAGAAACGATTATTGACCGTTTCCGATAAAAAAAGGCGCGGGCGATTGCCGCGCCCCCGAAACGAAGGAAGTTTTTTTGGGGGGGCGTACGGCGATTGCCGCGCCTTTTTTATTTCTGCCTCGTTATACCTTCGCAAACTGCGCGTTATAAAGTTCGTAGTAAAAACCGCGCTTTTGCAAAAGTTCCCTATGATCGCCCTGTTCGATGATCCTGCCCGCTTTCATCACCAAGATCTTATCGGCGTTTTCGATGGTGGACAGCCTGTGCGCCACCACGAAACTCGTTCTGCCCTCCATCATCTCGTCGAACGCGCGCTGGATCTTGCTTTCCGTACGGGTGTCTATGGAGGAAGTCGCCTCGTCCAGAATCAGCATATTCGGCAGATCGAGCATGATGCGCGCGATGCACAAAAGTTGTTTCTGCCCTTCGGAAATGCCGCCGGCATCCTCCCCGATAACGGTGTCGTACCCCTGCGGCAAACGACGGATAAACCCGTGGGCGTGGGCTTTTTTCGCCGCCGCCTCGATCTCCTCGTCCGTCGCCTCCGGTCTGCCGTAGGCGATGTTTTCCTTCACCGTGCCCCGTTTGATCCACGTTTCCTGCAACACCATGCCGTAGGAACTTCTCAAAGAGTTCCTCGTAACGTTTTCGATGTTCTTTCCGTCCACGAGGATACGCCCTCCGTCCACGTCGTAAAAGCGCATCAGCAGGTTGATGATCGTCGTTTTGCCGCACCCCGTGGGGCCGACGATGGCGACGCGCTCCCCCCTTTCCACGCGCAGATTCAGATCCCTGATCAGTTCGGTTTCCTTGTTATAGGAAAAGCGCACGTTCTCGATTTCAACCCTGCCTTCGGCGTGCAGCGTTTCCGCGTCCGGCGCGTCGGGATCTTCCTGTTCGGCGTCCAGAACCTCGAACACGCGGCGGGCGGAAGTGAACGCGCTCTGCAATTCCGTCACCACGCCGGAAATTTCGTTGAAAGGTTTTGCGTATTTCCCCGCATACATCAGAAAAGCCGTCAGCGTGCCCACCGTAAACGCCGCGGGATCGCCGATGACCATCAGCGCGCCGATGAGCCCCACGGCGATATAGATGATGTTGTTCACAAACCGCGTGGAAGGATTGGGCAGCGAGGAAAAGAACGTGGCTTTCACGCCGCTTTCTTTGAGTTCTTCGTTGATTTTTTCAAATTTTTCCGTGTTGTTTTCTTCCTGCAAAAACGCCTTCACGACTTTCTGATTGCCCACCATTTCGTCGACGAGCGCCGTCATTTCCCCGCGTTTTACCGCCTGTTTTTTGAATTCCGCCGCGGAATGCTTCGCCACGTAATTGGCGATCAGCAGCGACAGCGGCGTAAAGATCCCCACCACGAGCGCGATCTCCCACCGCAGCACCAGCATGATGACAAGGGTCGCCGCGATGGTTACCACCCCGTTGAAAAGTTGCGTAAATCCCAGCAGCAGCCCGTCGGAAATTTCCGTAACGTCGGTGATGACGCGGCTTAAAATATCCCCCTTATCGCGGGAATCGATATACGAAAGCGGGGCGTTCTGCAGCGTTTCCATGGAATCGTTGCGGATATTGCGCACCGTCTTGTAAGCGAGTTTCTGGATAAAGATGTTTTGCAGCCATTCGCTGACGAAAATGACCGCCACGACGACGCCGATGGCGGCGGCGATCAGCCCCAGCCGTTTGAAATCGACGTTGCCCGCCCCGACGATGCAGTCCACGCCCTCCCCCGCCAGAACGGTGGCAAGCAGAGAGGCGAGCACGCTGATCAGGGAGCAGAACAAACTCAAAAACAAATATTTACGGTTCGGGCGGATGAAGGCGTAAAGCCGTTTCAGCATCCCGAGATCCAAAGCCTTTCCCTTCATTTCGCACCTCCTTCCAGCTGCGACGCGCAGATCTCTTTATACACTTCGCATCCTTTCAAAAGCGCGTCGTGCGTGCCTTCGCCTACGATCCTGCCGTCGTCCAGCACGAGGATCTTATCGGCGTTTTTGATGGCGCTCGCCCGTTGGGAAATGACGATGACCGTCGATTTGCACTGCTCTTTAATCGCCTTGCGCAGCCGGTAATCGGTGGCGTAATCGAGGGCGGAGGCGCTGTCGTCCAGCACGAGGATCTCGGGCTCGCCCACCACCGCGCGGGCGATGGTCATGCGCTGCCGCTGCCCTCCGGAAAGATTCCTGCCCCCCTGTTCGATCGCCTTATCCAATCCCTCCTCCCAGCCGGCGAGGGTCTCGCCCAGCTGCGCCACGCCGAGGGCGGCTTCGATCTCTTCGTCCGTGGCGTTTTCCCTGCCCCACTGCACGTTGCTCCTCACCGTACCCTTGAAGAGCACGGCTTTTTGCGGCACCAGCCCGAATTTGCCGCGCAGGGCTTTAAACGTATATTCCTTCACGGGCATGCCGTCCACCAGCACTTCGCCGGAATCGACGTCGTAAAACCGTTCCGCAAGGGCGACGAGGGTGCTTTTGCCGCTCCCCGTGCCGCCGATGATGCCGAGCGTCTGCCCGCGCTGCAAGGTAAAACTGATATTTTCCACCGCGTTGTCGCCGCCGGCGTTGTAGCCGAAGGAAACATTCCTGAACTCCAACACGGTATCCGGCTTTTCGGGATTTTCCTTATCCCCCTCGACGAGGGCGGAATGCATCAGCAGCACTTCGTACACCCTTTCGGAAGAAGCGCTGCCGCTTGCGACCACGACGATGAGATTGGCGAACACCACCAGCGCGAGAAGGATCTGCGACATATAGTTGATGAGCGCGCTGATCTCCCCCTGCGTAAGGGTGCCGGCGTTGACGAATCCGCCGCCGAATACGAGCACGAACACGATGCCGAGGTTGACGAAAACATAGGTTACGGGATTGAGCAGCGAGGAAATGACGCCGAGGGCGGACTGCATTTTCATCATCCGCTCGTTTTTCTTTTTGAAATCGGCGATCTCCTTTTCCTGCCGCGCGAACGCGCGCACCACCCGCGCCCCCGTGAGGTTTTCCCGCGTGAGCCCGTTGATGTCCTCCAGCATGCGCTGCACCGTTTTGTTGCGCGGTATGGTCAGCGCCATGATCAGCCACACGAACAGCCCCATGACGACGGTTACCGCCACGAAAATCAGCCCCAGTTTCCAATCGATGATGAGGGAAGCGACCAGCGCCCCCACCACGATGAAAGGCGCGCGCAGAAAGAGCCGCAGAAAGCGGTTCACGCCCTTTTCCGACTGGTTTATATCCGCCGTGATGCGGGTGATCAGCGCGGGCATGCCGAGCCTGTCGAGTTCCGCGTGGGAAAAGGAATTGATCTTCGCGTACATCGCCGAGCGCAGTTCCGTACCGTAGCCGTGCGCCGCCTTCGCCGCGTAATACTGCGCGATGAGCGCGCACACCAGCCCCAGCGCCGCAAAGCCCACGAGCACCGCCGCGATAAAATAACAGTACGCCGTGTTGCCGTTCTTGATGCCCACGTCGATCATTTCCGCCATCATCACGGGCACGATGAGTTCCAAACACGCCTCGAAAAATTTAAACAGCGGGGCGACGAGGGTTTCCTTGATATAATGTTTAAGGTATCTTCTCAGTTTCCACATACATTACCAGTCGTCTTTGGGGGTTTGTTTAATATCGTCGTAAAATTCGAAATACTTTTCCTTTTCGCTCTTTTCTCTTTCCGGCGCTTCGTCGATTTCGAACCCGTCGTCGTCATAAGCGTCGCTTTGGCGCATCTTATCGTAATCGTCCATATATCACCGCTCGTTTATTATGCAACGGAAGTCTTTTATTCGACTTTTTAAGATATTCGTTTTATAAATGCCGCATTTTTGCGGCTGCATACAAAAAAAGGCGTTTCAAAACGCCTTTTTGTTCGATCAGTCGATCAGTTCGAGGACAGCCATCTCAGCGGCGTCGCCTTTTCTTTCGCCCAGCTTGTAGATTCTGGTGTAACCGCCGCCCTGACCCTTTTCTTCCTTACGCGCGGCATATTTGGGCGCAAGTTCGTTGAAGATCTTTTCGATCAGGGGATGATTGACGTCCTTCGTTCTCGCCTTGTACGCCGTTCTGTTTTCCTTCTCGCCCTTGATTTCCTGCAAGTCGTTGAGTTTCGCCATGATGCGGCGGCGGGCGGCGAGTTTCTTGGAACCGTCCTTCACGACGGTCTTGACGCTCACCTTGCCTTTCGCGTCGGTAACTTCCACCTTTTCCTCGACGGTGTTTTCATAGGTATTCATCGCAAGGGTGATGATCTTTTCCGCATAACTTCTTACTTCTTTGGCGCGGGCAACCGTCGTTTCGATCTTGCCGTACCAGAGCAGATAAGACGCCTGATTTTTGATTAACGCTAATCTCTGCGTGGAGTTCACGCCTAATTTCCTTGGCACTTTATTAGTCCTCCTTGTCTTTGAGCTTTAAGCCCAAGCTCTCTAATTTGAAAATTACTTCGTCCAACGACTTCTTGCCCAGATTGCGGACTTTCAGCATATCGTCTTCCGTCTTTTTGGTGAGGTCTTCCACCGTGTGAATGTTCGCCCGTTTCAGGCAGTTATAAGAACGCACGGAAAGATCCATATCCTCGATGGTCATTTCCAGAATCTTGATCTTCTTATCCTCTTCGGGCGGCACGAGAATACCGATGTTGCCCACCTCGCTGAGCGTAACGAACATGCCGATGTGCTCCTGCATGATCTTCGCCGCAAGCGACACGATGTCCCTGCCGGAAAACGCGCCGTTGGTCCATACTTCCAGCGTGAGTTTATCGAAATCGACGCTTTGCCCCACGCGGGTCGCTTCCACGTTGTAACTCACCTTCTTGACGGGGGTGTAGATGCTGTCGATGGGGATGTCGTCGATGATGTCGGTCTTGTTGTATACCGCGCCTTTGTAACCGCGCCCGCGCCCGACGGTCAGTTCCATATCGAGAACGGCGCCGTCATCCAGCGTGCAGATGTACTGATCGGGATTGAGGATTTCGATCTCCGCGTCGCTGGCGATGTCCCGCGCGGTAACCACCGCGGGCCCTTCCTTGAAGAGTTTTACGTTCTTTTTGAAGTTTTTATCGATGCTCGCCGTCTTGATGGCGATGCATTTTAAATTGAGGATGATCTCGGTAACGTCTTCCTTGATGTGCGGAATGGCGGTGAATTCGTGTTTCACGCCCTCGGCGAACTTCACGTTGGTGATCGCCGCGCCGGGAAGAGCGGACAGAAGGATCCGCCTCAGGCAGTTTCCGATGGTCAGCCCGAACCCTTTTTCCAAAGGTTCGACGACGATCTTCGCATAACTTCTTTCTTCGTTTTCTTCCACCGCTATTTTCGGCATTTCAATTTCCATCATAAGAAATTTCTCCTTTAAAAATAGTTTTTATCCGGCAGCCGCGGGCATTCTTG
>CALVUL010000028.1 GCA_944363555.1 uncultured Clostridia bacterium | reverse complement strand
GCGGAATACGCCGTGGGGTATAATGCGGATATGGGCGTTCCCTCGGGCGCCGGCGCCGTAAAGCATACTGCGATAGAAGAATTTTACGACCTTGCCGACGTTCTGAACGAAGGGCAGGAAACGCCCGCGTGGGAACATAAAACGGAAAACGCCCTTCCCACGCTGATCTCGCAGCGGGATTAGTTTAAAAACATCGCGGGCGGCGCGGAATTCTTCCGCGCCGCCCGTTTTGCGTTTCGCGCTCTTCGCCGCCTTTCGCGGCGGACTTAATCGCCCTTTACGGTATTTTCGATGATCTCTTTCGCCTGCGCGCGGTTCGCCGCGCCCAGTTTGATGTAAATGCCGCTGATATAATTGCGCACCGTCCCTTCGCTGATGTCGAGGGCGGAGGCGATCTGGCGGTTGTTGAAGTTTTCCGAAACCATCATGGCGATCTCCGTCTCCCTTTCGGAAAGCTGGAACGCCTTTTTCAGGCGCAGTTCCTTCCCCGCGGTAACCATCTTCGCCGCGGCGGTGATCTTTTTGGCGATGTTGGTCGGCAAAATCAGTTCCCCGCGGTAGGCGTTGATCACCGCGTCGATCAGGGAAGACGCGTTGATGTCCTTCAGCAGATAGCCGCTCGCGCCGTAATTGATGGCGTCTAAGATATAATCGCTGTCGTCGAAAGTGGTTAAGATCACCACCTTGACCTGCGGGTACGCCCGCTTGATCTCCCGCGTGGCGACGACGCCGTTCATGTTGGGCATCCTGATATCCAAAAGCGCCACGTCGGGGATGTTTTCCGCGATCTTCTTCAAACAGTCCTCGCCGTCGCAGGCGATATTCGTAACTTTGATCTCGCGGCTCGTTTCCAGCACCGTCTTGATGCCTTCCGCCAGAATTTTCTGATCGTCCGCGATGATGACTTTAATCATTGTTTCCTCCTTTTTCCTTCACGGGCAGCGTGATCCGTATTTCCATGCCTTCGCCTTCGGCGGTATAAAATTCCGCCGAACCCCCTAATTTTTCCGCCCCCTCGCGCATCGTCCGCAACCCGAAGCCTTCTTTTAATTCCTTCGCCCCCGTCCCGTTGTCGGAAAGCAGAAATTTCAGTTTGCCGTCCCTGACTTTCAGTTCGAATAAAAACGCCGTGGCGTTCCCGTGGCGGATGCCGTTGTTCAGCCCCTCTTTCAGGGAAGAATAGATGAAAAACGCCGTGTCCTCGTCGGTTTCGATATCCTCGGTCTTGGCGCGGATGGCGATGTCGGTGCCCTCCGTCGTCTCGTTGACCGCCTTTTCCAAAGACGCCGCCAAATCAAACGGCACGTATTCGCCGGAAAGCACCCTTACGGATTTGCGCAGTTCTTCCAGCGCGGAAACCGCCTGTAAATTTGCGGAAACGATCTTGCGTTTCGCGCCTTCGGGGTCGGTGTCGAAAAGCAGTTTCGCCGCCTCGGTCTGCACGATGATGGTGGTGATGGAGTGCCCCGTGGTGTCGTGGATCTGTTTGGCGATGCGGTTGCGCTCTTCGAGTTTCGCCGCCTCTTTCAGGTGTTCGTTCGCCTCCTGCAGTTTCTTTTCCCGCGCGGCGACCTCCGCGAGGTTGCGCTCCGCCTCCGCCGTCTTTTTGATGATGGCGTTGAGCATGTTGGCGATGGTGAAAACCAGCGAAAAGATGATGAATTCGTTGATCGCCACGACCAAAGAACCCGCCACGGACGCCCATTCGGGATTGAACACGAAGTCCCTGACGGTGATGCTCACCGCGTAAGCGAGGTAGGAAAGCCCCCCGAACGCCGCGTTGGATTTAAGCGTGTTATTTAAATAAAAATCCACCAAGATCAGCGAATAGAGGGTGGAAAGCATCCCCGCCTCGAAAAAAACGGAATATACCAGCAAGATGACGTACTCAACGGCGTAGATCGCGGATTTCACCGCGAGTTTTTTCACGAAAAAATTCGTGCAGAACGCCGCCAGCAGCCCCACAGACAGCGCCAGAGCGATATACCACCGCCCGCGCCCCTGCACCGTGAGGATCACCAAGATCACGAACAGGCTGATCACGCAGCCCACCCGTATGATTCCGGAAACGGAATATTTTTTCAGTTTTTCCCAAAGCGCCGGTTTGTTCATGATCCGAGCAGTTTCATGGAATAATCCAGCCGTTTCAGGCTCTCTTCCCTGCCGAGAAGTTCGGCAAGTTCCATCACGCCGCCCGGGGTGGACTCCCTGCCGCTGAGCGCCACGCGCACGCACCAGAGCACCTGCCCGTTTTTCATCCCCAGCCTGCCGACGAGCGCCATAAGCCCGTCGTGCAGCGTCTGATAGTCGAAGGCGGGAAGGGCGGCGAGGGTTTCGCGCGCCGCGGGGAGCACGATGCGGGCGATGTTTTCGTCGGTCTTCATCTTCTTATGGGTGTAAAGCGCCGTATCGTACGCGCCGAATTCCTCTAAAAAATCGATTTTTTCGGGGATCTCGCCGAAGGTTTCCACCCGCGTTTTCAAAAGCGCGGCGATCTTTTTTAAGTCGTATTTGCCGTAAACCTTGCTCTTTTTGAAAAATTCCAGCCCGCGGGAAACGAATTCCTCGTCGCTCATTTCCTTGATGTATTCGCCGGAAAGCCAGCGCATTTTGGTCTCGTCGAAAATCGAAGGGGATTTCGATATGCCGTCTAAGGAAAAACGCGCCGTCATTTCGGCAAGGGACATCTTTTCGGCGTTGTCCTTCGGGCTCCAGCCGAGCAGGGCGATGTAATTGACGATGGCTTCCTTCACGAACCCCTTTTCCACGAAATCGGCATAACTCGCGTCCCCGTTGCGTTTGGAAAGTTTATGCCGCTCGTCCTTCATGATGGGGGGCAGGTGGATATACGTCGGGCGTTCCCAGCCGAACGCGTCGTACATCAGGTTGTATTTCGGGGTGGAGGAAAGGTATTCGCTGCCGCGGATCACGTGGGTGATGCCCATCAGATGGTCGTCCACCACATTGGCGAAATTATATGTCGGCATGCCGTCGCTCTTGATCAAAATGCCGTCCTCCATATCCTTGTATTCCACGGTGATGTCGCCGTACACGAGATCGTGATAACTGCCCGCGCCCTCTTCGGGGATATTCTGGCGGACGACGTAGGGAACGCCGCTTTTTAAGTTCTTTTCGATCTCTTCGGGGGTAAGGCGCAGGCAGTGTTTATCGTAACGGCAGTTGCCGTTCCCGTCTTTTAAGCTTTCGATGCGCGCCTGATCGCAGAAACAGTAATACGCCCCGCCGCGGCGGATGAGTTCTTCGGCGTATTTTTTATAGATTTCGCGCCGCTCGCTCTGCACGTACGGGCCGTAATTCCCGCCCACGTCCGGACCCTCGTCGTAGAGGATGCCGGCGTCTTTGAGGGTATCGTAAATGATCTGCACGCTGCCCTCCACGTAGCGCTGCAGGTCGGTATCCTCGATGCGCAGAATAAAATCTCCGCCGTGCTGTTTGGCGAACAGATACCCGTAGAGGGCGGTCCTCAGCCCCCCGATATGCAGATACCCCGTGGGGCTGGGTGCGAATCTCGTTCTAACTTTATCGTTCATGGCAATCTCCTTGTCCTTCAATCGTGATTCAACGCGGCAAGCCTGCCCGCGTAATGATAACTGTACGTCTTTCTGCCCGCAACGATGATGTGGTCGTACAAACGGACGCCGTGCAGCGTGAACATCTTTAAAATCTTCGCCGTGGTCTCGTCGTCCGCGGCGGAAGGGTCGGGCATCCCGCTCGGATGGTTGTGCGCCAGCGCCGCGCCCGAAGGCTTATAGAGCGCGATCATCTCCACGATGTCGCCCACGGGCAGATCGATCCTGTCGCCGTCGCCCGCGTAGGGGATCTCCGCAAGAATATACCCCTTCCCGTCGATCAGAAAAAGCCACATCGTTTCCTTTGTTTCTTCTTCAAAACGCGCCACAAGGCTGTCTTTTACGGTATTGTATTCAAACTTTACCCGTTTCTTCTTCTCCGCCGCGCAGCGTGCGGCGATCGCGCCCGTCAGCCGCAGCAAACGCGCGCTTTCCCCGCCCGCGCCCTCCACGCACCGCAGCGCGGATTCGTCGGTTTCCGTAAGTTTTTTCAAAGACCCGCCGCTCAGGCGCAAAAGCCGGTGGGCGAGTTCGTTGGTGTTCTTGCGGGGAATGGCGTAAAAGAGCAGCAGTTCTAAAAGTTCGTTGTCGCTGAGCGATTCGGGATACTTGGAAAACCGTTCTTTCAGCCGTTTTCTGTGCCCGCCGTGCGGATTCGTTTCGTCCATACGTTAATTTTACCATATTTTTATAAAAAATCAATGAATTATTTTGCATTTTTCTTTAAAATAGAATACAATAAAGGTATTGACTGTAATTTTTTACACCGAAACCATCATGAAAGACAAAAAACAATTTCTCGCAGATTTAAAATCCCTTATCGCCGCAAAGAGCGTGCAGAGCGCGGCAGAGGAAAACGCTCCCTTCGGGAAGGGGGTGAAACAGGCGCTCGAAATCTTCCTTTCCGTCGCAAAGCGCATGGGTTTTACCGTGATCAATCACGAAAACTACCTCGGCGAGATCGTCTGCGGCGAAGGGGAGGAATACGGCGTGATCGGGCATCTGGATGTCGTTCCCGCGGGGGACGGCTGGCACAGCGATCCCTTCGTTCTCACCTTTAAGGACGGCAGATATTACGGCAGGGGCACGACCGACGACAAGGCCCCTACCCTTTTGTGTCTGTACGCCTTGAACGAACTCAAAAACGCCGCGCCGCTCAAAAGGAAAGTGCGCTTTTTCGTCGGCTGCAACGAAGAATCCGGCTGGGCGGACGTGGAATATTACAAACAAAAAGGCGGCGCCTTCCCGAAATACGGCTTTTCGCCCGACGGGGATTTCCCCGTGGTGTACGCCGAGAAGGGGCCAAACCGCGCGGTCTTTGAAATTCCCTATCGCGGCGCGTTCCGAAACGTCGCGGGGGGCGTGGCGGTCAACGCGGTGTGCGCCTACGCTTCCGCCGAGGGCGTGTGCGACGAAGCCCTCTTAAAAAAGCACGGGCTCGTCGGCAGAAACGGGAAAATGGAGAGTTTCGGCAAATCGGCGCACGGTTCGTATCCCGAACTCGGCAAAAACGCCATACGCCCCCTGCTCGCCTATATGCGGGACTGCGGCGAAAACGTCCGCGCGCTTTTAAGCGTGTTCGACGATAAAACGATTTCCGCCGTCGGCAACGAAACGGGCGGCGCCACGCTCAGCCCCAACCTCATCGAACAGACGGAAGACAAACTGATTCTGACGGCGGATTTCCGCGTGCCCGCGAAGATGCGGGCGGAAGAATTCCTTCCCCTTTTCGACGCCCTCGGCGTAAAATACGCCTTAATCAAGGGCAGAGACCCTTTATATGTGCCGAAAGACAGCGAATACGTACAAAAACTCGCCGCGGCGTACAACGCCGTCACGGGGGAAAATTTACAGCCCATCAGCCAGCGGGGGGCGACCTTCGCCTCCGTCTTTGAAAACGGCACGGCATTCGGGCCGGAATTTCCGAACGAGGATAACCGCATCCACGCCCCCGACGAATTTATATCGGATGAAAACATCGACAGGATGTACGAAATTTACCTTGCGGGGCTGAAAGCCGTCATACAATAAAAAGAGAGGAACGTATATGAAATTCGACGTGGAACTTGTGGGCAAGATCGGCTCAATGGCGCTCATCGACAAAACCGCCCAGATGCCCGATTATACGCGCATCGCGCGGCTTTCCGCCGAACTCAAACCCGGGTATATCTGGGTAACGAGCGGCGCAACGGAAATCGGCAGGCTCGATTACATACGCCGTCACGGAAAGGAACTTTCCGGCGCCGCGGAGGATGTGAAAGCCGATTACGCCGCGGAAGGGCAGTCCGTTTTAATGGCGACTTACCGCCAGTACGTGGATCCGAAATATTCCATCCGGCAGGTTTTGATCGAGCACCAGCATTTCAACGACCCCGTAAAACGGGAATTTCTGAAATCGCTGCTGCTGCGCTGCAAAGAGCAAAACGCCATACCCATCGTCAACTATAACGACGCCGTCTGCGCGGAAGAAAACCGCAAAATGGAAATACAGGCGCTGCTCAGCAACCACAAAAAGGTGGTGGAGGGCGTGGATAACGACGAAACCGCCGCGCAGATCGCCTGCCTCGTCAAAGCGGAAACGCTGCTCATTTTAACGAGTACGGACGGCATTTATAAGGACATGAAGACGGGCGAACTCATCGAAGAGATCTGCGGCAAAGACCCCGCCGAACTTTTGGAAAACATCGAATATTATAAAAAATTCTGCTCGGGCGCGTCGCGCGCGGGGGCGAACGGGGCGAAGGCGAAACTCGAATATATCAAGGACGCCGCCGCAAACGGCACGAAAGTCATCATCGCCAACGGGAAATATTCCATAAAAGAAATTCTGGCGGGCAGCGTCCCCGCCACGCGGATCGGTATCCGGTAAAACGCGCCCGTTCGTTAACTTTTCGTTACGGAAAGCCGTCTTTTCAAAGCGGCGGAATTTTTCCGCGCAATTTTTGATTTACAATCGGGCGATTGCTTAAACAGTGCGCGCCGCGGTGCATCTGCACCGCGGCGCGCATTTTATTTATGGTTTACCGTTTATCGATCGATACGATTCGTTTGTTTGCCGAACCGCCTTAAAAAACTTTGAAATTTTTGCATAAACGGCAACGCGCTGCGCATACTGTTTTCGGTCGGTAAACGCGTTCGTTTTCTCAAAAAAGATTTTTTCGCGCGAATATCGGGGAAAAAAACGCGCATACTAACCGCAGGGGAGGAGAAAATGAAAAACTCTAAAACCTTGACAAATCTCGCAAGGTCTTTCGCCGGCGAATCGCAGGCGGGGCTCCGCTATCAGATCATCGCGGAACTGTGTATCAAGCAGGGTTACAACACTTTGGCAACGGAAATCAAAACCATCGCCAAAAACGAAGTCAACCATGCGAAAACCTACTACGATCTTTTGACCGATCGAAACGGCACCGCCCGTAATATGGAAATATGCGCGGGCTATCCCTTCGAAAAGCTGACCATCGAGGACGGTTTGAAATTTTCCATGGACGCGGAAAGGGAAGAAGCGGAAAACATTTATCCCGAATTTGCGAAGATCGCCGCAGAAGAAGGCTTTGAAGAGATTGCGAAAAAATTTGAATTAACCGCAAAAGTCGAAAAAAAGCACGAACAGATTTTTCGTTTTTTATACGAAAACTTCAAAAACGGCACGCTTTTCAAAAACAGCAAACCCGCTTACTGGGAATGTTCGGAATGCGGCCATATCGAAACGCTGAAAGAGGCTTGGAGTATCTGCCCCTTATGCGGCGCTTCGCAGGGGTTTGTGCAGTTAAAGTTAAATTAAAGGAGTAAAAATTTTCAATGAAAGACGCGAAGAACGTTAAGAATGCTGCCAACAAAGCTGAAAAAAGCAAGAAAACCACGCAAGAAAAGAATTGCAGATAATCAAAGCGGATTCGACGTATCGGGTTCTTACACGGGCATCGATTTGTACGATATGTTCGACGAACCCGTGCAGGACGCAGACGATTTGTAAAAATTTTTTTCCGAATTGACGTTTCGATTTGAGTGAAAAATTTTTTCCGCAAAACAAAAACCCGCCCCTTTCCGGAGACTCCGGAAAGGGGCGGGTTTCTTTATTCTTCGTTTTTCATACTGTTGCTGTTGCCGAGGTAGGTGCCGAAGGTCGTCGGCTTCCTTTTCGGTTCTCTCGGCGCGGAGGAAAAGCCGGAACTTCTCCTGTCGTTTCTTCTCGGATCGCGCCCGCCCCTTTCGTTTCTGTCGCGCCCGCCGCCGTACGGTCTTGCGCCCCTCCTGTCGAAATCCCGTTTCGCATAGGGTTTCTTTTCGTTGGGTACGATCACCACGTGGCGGTTGGGTTCCTTGCCTTCGCTGATCGTCGTAACCTTTTCGTGAGAGGCGAGGGTGGAGTGGATCACCCGTCTTTCATAGGGGTTCATGGGTTCGAGCGCCACGTCCCTGCCGAGGCGCACGGCTTTATCCGCCAGTTTGTTCGCCAGATACACCAAGGTGTCCTCGCGTTTTTCGCGGTAGCCTTCGCAGTCCACGACCACGCGCTTATAACTCTTGTTTCCGATGTTCGCCACTGCGCCGGCAAGCGTCTGGAACGCGTCCAGCACTTCGCCGCGGTGCCCGATGACCGACGGGGAGGACTCGGCGATCACGTTGATCTCCACGTTCTCTTCCTCTTTCACCAGTTCGGCTTTCGCGTTGATGTCCATTTTTTCAAACAGCCCTTCCAAAAACGCAACCGCTCTTCTGCCGCCGGTAAGTTTTCTTTCCACGTCCACCGCGGCTTCCTTCTTCAGCTTGCCGAAAAATCCTTTTTCTTCTTCGTTGATCACCCTGATCTCGGCGTCCTTTTCCTCGATGCCGAAATGCTGCAAGCCCGCTTCGATGGCATCCGCCACCGTTTTGCCTTTAAATTCCATTTTCTTCCTCCGTAGCGGTTTTACCGCCTATTTACAAAACGCGTTCCGCGTTTTTTTACTCTTCTTCGTTTTCCCGAGGATCTTCTTTCCTGTTATCGAGCCCTTTTTCAGTCCGTTCGAGCACCACTTTTTTCACGATACGGCTGTCTTTATCCGTTTTGTTGCTCGCTCTTCCCTTCACCCTGCCGGTGGAGGAAACTTCCTTCGCCTTCGCGCGGCGTTTCGGTTTCGCCGTGCCGTTCGCTTCCGCCTCCATCTGCTTTTTAAAGCGCACTTCCACGACTTTGTTGATCAGGAGCGTGGTCAGTAAACTCGTTAAGGAACTCATGATGATGTAGATGGAAAACGCCGCCGTGTACATGAAGGAAAACACCGCCATCATGATGGGCATCATCCACATCATGACTTTCTGCGTCATCATGCCCTGCCCGTCCACGCTCTGCAGTTCCATCTGCGCTTTCTGCCCGCGGGACATCACCCACTGCGTCAGAAAGGAAACGCCCGCCGTCAGTACGACGAGGATAAAGTACCCGTTCGCCTCTCCTTTTTCCTTTTCCAGTTTCGCCGTCAGCGTATAATACTGTTCCGGATCGCCCGCGCCCCAGTCGGTCAGTTTGTATTTCTGGTTAAAATCCTCGTACTTTCCGTACACGGGGTGCTGGAAGGGGGTATCGGGCATCCAGATGTTCTTGATCCACAAAAAGCCCTCTTCTTCCTCGCGGTACTTATCCGCCGCGCGGGTCTGCTGCACGTCGAGGAAAAATTTTTCCATGGCGGCGCTTTCCGTCAGGGTCTCGTCTTCCGCCTTCGCCTCGTTATAATATACCTCGAAGGTCTTGCCGGCTTCGTTTACCAGCCCCGCCGCTTTGAATCCTTCCGCGTCGAGGGTGAAATTCGTGCTCGTTACATAGTAGTAACCGCCGCTTTCGTTTACGCGGATGTGTTTGGGAAAGCCGATGTATCCGCCTTCGGTAAAATACGTTACCCTGCCCGCGTTTCCGTCCTGCGGTTCGGCGAAAAATTCGTATTTTACGCGCAGGGCGGGGGAGGTTTCCAAAACGATCTCCTCCGAGCCGATCTCACCGCCGTTTTTTTCCTTCGCCGCTTCGTAGATCGCGGCGTCGTCGATGATGACTTTTCCGTTTTCGTGGCGGATGTAACCTTCCACATCCAAAAGCCCGTCGTCCACCACGGAGTTGAACGCGGTGTTCATGTTGTAAAGATACGTTACGTTCTGATGGATGGAATAGGCGTTGAACGCGTTCAAAACGATGATAAAAAATACCAGCGTGATGATGGACGGCAGGCATGCGCCGAACATGGAATAGCCCTCTTTTTTATAGAGCGCCGCCATCTTCATCTGATAGGTCTGCTTATCGTCCGCGTACTGTTTTTGCAGTTTTTCCAGTTCCGGCCGCATCTGCTCCATTTTGAGCGAATTGCGCCGCATCGACGCGCGGGAATAAAAATCCAGCGGAAAGGTGATGAGTTTCAAAGCGAGGGTGAACATCACCACGCCGAGCACGATCGAGGGGAAAAGATTGATGAAAGACGCGATCCAGCTGTTCAGCCCCGTTATCACCGGCTCGGTAAAAGAAAAATATGCGATCAAAAGATTGTTCATTTCACGTTCCTTAACGGTTCAGTAGACCCACTTTAACACGCTTTTTTTATCGGGCACCTTGTCGAAACCGCCTTTCGAGAAGGGATTGCAGCGCAATATGCGCCACGCCGCCAGCGCGCAGCCGATAAAAAATCCGCGTTTCAATACCGCCTCGAGCGCGTATTGGGAACACGTGGGCGTATAGCGGCAGTTGCTGCCGAGCATGGGGGAGATGCACTTTTGATAAAATTTAATGAGTAAGATTCCTATTTTTTTCATCGGCGATCAACCCCGCTTTTTTAAACAGGTAACCCATATCGTTTTTGAAGGTCTTTAAGGAATACTCCTCTTTCACTTTCGGTATAAAAACAAAAAAGAAGCCGTTTTTAAGACGGGGAAGGTAACTTCTGAATGATTCTCTCAGCAGACGTTTCACTCTGTTTCTCTTCACGCTGCCGCCGTGTTTTTTTCCAACGGCGTACCCCGCTTTCAACGAATCGGCGGCGCAGTAGATCAGCGTAAGACTGCCGGAAAACACCCTCGTTCCTTTTTTGAAAACCCTGTCGAAATCCTCGCTTCTTTTTAATCTGTATTCCAAATCGTTACCTTTTTACGCGGAAAGCTTATGGCGGCCCTTATTGCGCCTTCTTTTTAAAACGTTCCTTCCGCTCTTGGTTTTCATCCTTTTGCGAAAACCGTGCACTTTGCTTCTCTGTCTTTTTTTGGGCTGATAGGTCCTTTTCATATCGTTATCCTCTTTTTGTTTTTTCTTTTCAGCGTTTTTTAATTATATTAAAAATTAACGGCTTTGTCAACGTTTTTACGCGTTAATTCTCACCGGCAGCACCAAATACAGGTAATTATCGCCCGAAACCGGCTTGATCACGCACGGCGCGATGGGGGAATTCAAGTGAACGGCGATGAACTCGTCCTCGCAGATCCTCAAAAATTCCGTGATGTATTTGGAGTTGAAGGCGATCAGAACGTCCTTCCCTTCCATATTGACGGGCACCGGCTCGTTGACGTTGCCGACCTCGCTTTTTGCGATGACGAACAAAAGGTTTTCCTTGATGTCGAATTTCACGATGCTGATGCGGTCTGTCCGCGCCAAGACGGACGCCCTTTCCACGCTGGCGGAAAGCGTTTTGGCGTTGACGCGCACGTTGGTGATAAACTCCGAAGGGATGATCTGTTTATAGTTGATAAACTCCCCTTCCAGAAGGCGGGATAGAAGGATCGTGCCCCCGTTTTCCACCATCAGGGTGTTTTTATTCAGTGTGATCTTTATATCGCTCTCGTCGTTATCCAAAAGCCGTACGATCTCCCCGAGGGTGCGGGAAGGAATGATCGCCTTCATATCGGCGGAAAAACCGCTCACGTCCGCGCGGGCGAGGGCTAAACGGAACCCGTCGAGCGCCACAGCCGTAACGCGGGCGTTGGCGATCTCGAACAAAACGCCTTTTAAAATGGGGCGGCTGTCGTCCTGCGAACAGGAAAAGATCGTCATGTTGACAAGGCGTTTGAAATCGCTTTGTTTCATCACGAAGAAATTCTCGTCCACCTTCTTGTCGGTCTTGGGAAATTCCTCCGCGGGGAAACACTGCATTTCGCTTTCGGAATCGGAATATTTGATTTTCAGCAGGTTTTCTTCCGTCAGCGAAAGTTCCACCTGTTCGTTTTCCAGTTTTTTCACAAATTCCGAAAAATACTTACCGGTTACCACCGTTTCGCCTTCCATCATCACTTCCGCGCGGACGGTCTTTTCGATGGTGAGTTCCGTATCCGTGGCGACGAGGGTAAGCTCGTCCCCTTTGGCTTTCAAAAAAATACCTTCTAAAACGGGATTTGCCTTTTTTACGCCCAGCGCCTTGCTCACTTTGAGCACGGCATCCGATAAATCGAGTCCGTCGCAAACAATCTTCATAATTTTATCCGCCGTTTCGCCTTTTTCTCTTTTGATAACATTATATAGGAAAAATCGAAAAAAATCAATAAAAACCGCCGCAGTTTTCATCTTTTTTTGCCGGACGAAGGGAAGTAAAGATTTTCTTTTTGTTTTTAAATTCGGTATCGTATTCATAATAGGCGTTGTGAACATATGGATAAGCCGTAAAAGGACAAGTTTCTTTCTTGCGTTTTTACTGTGTATAATCTTTTGCGTATCGCCTGTAAAACGGTATGGATAAAGGCAAAGAAAGAAAAATTCCTTTTATAAAAACGAAAAAACAAAGGGAAAATTTTAAGAAAGGCGCGGAAAAAAGGAAAGTATGAAAAGTTTTGTGGATAGTTTCACGAAAAGTTGTATAATTTTCTTTTTTATGTTAAAATCTCTTTATGGATGAAATTTTCGACGCTTATAACATCGCCTTGAATCGGGTGCAGAAAGATAAACTGAGGCGGTTTTTTTTCTTTCTGAAAGAGGAAAACGCCAAGTATAACCTGACTGCGCTGACGGAGGAGAGGGACGTTTATTGTAAACATTTCGCCGACAGTTTATTGATTGTGGATATGTTGAAAAGCGGAAAACTTCTCGACGTGGGCAGCGGCGGCGGCATGCCGGCGATCCCTCTCGCCGTGGCAAGGGAGGATATATCTTTCACGCTGCTGGAAGCGACGGGGAAAAAATGCGCCTTTCTGCGGGCGGCGGCAAGTCTTCTGGATCTTAAAAACGTAACCGTCCTTCAGGGCAGGGCGGAAGAGAACGCGAAAGGGGCGTTAAGGGAAAGTTTCGATACCGTTACCGCCCGTGCGGTGGCGCGGCTCGACACGCTTGCGGAATACTGCCTCCCTTTCGTAAAAAAAGGGGGCGTTTTCGTCGCTTATAAAGGGGACGCCGCAGAGGAGATAAAAAAAGCGGAAAACGCCGTGAAGATCCTCGGCGGCAGGTTTAAAAAAACGGAAAATTTTTTACTGGAAGGGGCGAAAAGGGAAATCGTTTTTATCGAAAAGATCGAAAATACCCCCGCGGCATACCCCCGCGGAAAGGGAAAGGAGCGTAAAAACCCGCTATGACGGACGAAAATCAAGCAACCGATATTTCCCGCGCCGCCGCGGTAACGGGGCACAGGGCGCTTTTTTACGGGATCGACGGGGACAAACTGAAAAAAACCTTTGAAACGCTCATCGAAGGCGGGATAGACACCTTTTATCTCGGTCTCGCCACGGGGTTCGATACGGTGTGTTTCAAAATCCTTTACGAATTGAAAAAGAAGTATTGCATCCGCCTTGTCGGCTGCGCGCCCTTCCGCGGGCAGAGCGAAAAGTGGAACAAAGAAGACAGGGATTTTTATCGAGAGATGTGTTCTTTATTGGACGAAATCGTCGTGCTTTCCGAAACCTATACCCCCTACTGCATGCACGAAAGAAACCGTTATATGGTGGACCGCGCCGGCACGCTCGTGGCGTATTTAAAACGCCGTTTCGGCGGCACGTACTATACCGTGCGCTACGCGCGGGAAAAGGAAAGAAAGATCGTTTACGTATAAAAAAACCGTTCGCAGTCAAATGATTGCGAACGGTTTTTGCATGAACGATATTAAATTGAAACAAACGGATAAATCAGCCGTACAATTCCGAACGGACGGCTTTTTCGACGATGGTTTTGAATTCCGCTTTCAGTTCGTCCGCGGCGAGGTATTCGCCGAGAGCGTCGAGCCGCGCGGCGACGTCGCTTAAATTCGCTTTTCCCTTGTATTCGGAATCGCGCAGAATCAAGGCGAATTCCGCCACGCAGGAGATAAACGCCGTGTCGTTTGTCGGGTTGGGCAGATAATCGATATAGTTCGTTTCCGTTCTGTCGGCGTTTTCGCCGTCCGCGTCCTTATAGCGGATCTCCACGTCGGCAAGGCGCATACCCTCGGCTGCATTTTGAGTAAGTTCGATTTCGTAGAGAATGCTCACGCAGAGATTCGAGCCGATTTCCCCCGCGTCGGTATCGGGGTCGTTGAACTGTTCTTCCGAAATGAGTTTGGTGTCGTAACCGACGGGGCGGTATTTTTCCACCGTATCGGCGTTGAACGTAACGCCGGCTTTCGCGTCTTTCGCCACGGTGATCAGCATGCCGTCGAGTTCCCGTTCAAAGACCTTTTTCGCCTCCGTTTCGTTGTCGATATAAGCGTAATTGCCGTTGCCGTTTTTCGCCAGTTTTTCCAAAATAGAATCCCGCGTGTTGCCCATGCCGAAACCGAGCACGGAAAGGTAGATGCCGCTTTCCGCCTTTTCGGCGATGAATTCGGAAAGCGATCCGCCGCCGGTGATCCCTACGTTGAAATCGCCGTCGCTCATCATGATCACGCGGTTGTTGCCGTTGACGATGCGGTTATCGTAGGCGACGGAATATGCCCGTTCGATGCCGCCGCTGCCGAAAGTGGAGCCGCCCGCCTTCAGATTGTCGATCGCGCGCAGGATCTTTTCTTTGCCCTTTTCGTCCGCGGGAGTGGAATCGAGCACCGTTTTCACGCCGGAAGCGTAGGTTACGAGGGCGATCCTGTCCTTTTCCGTCAAAGAGTTCGTAAGGATGTTTAAGGATTTTTTGACGAGCCCGATGCGGTCCTCCCCCTGCATCGAACCGGAAACGTCGATCAAAAATACGTAATTCGCGGCGCGGGCGTCGATTTCGATTTGTTCGGTTTTCACGCCTATGTTCATCAGATAGTGTTCTTCGTTCCACGGGCAGGGGAAGAGAAACGTGGAAGTTTTCAAATTTTCCCCTTCTTCGGGAGCGGCGTAATCGTAATCGAAATAGTTGATGAGTTCTTCCGCCCGTACGGAATCGGGCTGCACCCTTACGTTTTCGTTGATCTGCCGCCGAATCATGGAATAGTTGGCGGTGTTTCTGTCCAGCGTGAAAAAGTGCTCGCTTTTTTCCGCCGTTTCGTAAAATGGTTGTTCCGTTACGCTTTCGTAATCGTAAACGCCTTCCTCTTCCGGGAAGAGAAAGCTTTCCGATCCCTTCGGCGGGGACCCCGCGCACCCCGTAAAGAGCGTGAGCCCCGCCAGCGTCGCCGCAAAAACAGCCGTTATTTTCTTCATTTTTTTTCCCTCCTCGGAACGTTTTCACCTATACAACGGCGGGCGAACCCCTTTTGTCCCGTGATTTTTAAATTTTTCCGAAATTTTTCTGTTTTTCCGCCGGCGCCGTCAGATTCTGCCGAAGAAAAAGGAAAGAAGATTATTTAAACTGTCCTCGTCGGGGGAAGTAACGTCGATAAAATACCTTGCGCCGTATTCTTCGAAATAGCCGCAGGAAACCCATTCCGCGTCTTGAAAATGCGTTTCGTAAAACACGTTGTTGCCGCCGAAAGACCGCACGTTTTCCAATTCGTAATAGCCGTTGAATCCCTCGTAGGTCGCGCCTTCGGCGAATTCGACGCGGATCACGGCGTCCGTCATCCCGTCGGAAGTGAGGATCTTGGCGCGGATCTCCGCATACATCAGATCGCCGCTTGCCTTATCCGTGTAGGCAAAATATTCCGCCTGCGCGTGGGAGGAGGTCTCTAAGATCCGGAACGGCGCGAAGGCTTCGGGATACAGATCGCCGAGCGACGTATAATCGCTGCGGGCAACGTCGAGGGAAGCCGCCGTGTAAACGGCAGACGGCGCGGCGGGGGAAGAACCGTCGGATTCCGGAGCGTTTCCGCCGATGTTTCTGCCGAAAAGCCCGACGGATACGGCGACGATCAGAAGAACGCACGCGAAAGAGACCGCCGCCCCGATTTTCAGATAAAACGGCCGTTTCGTCTTTTTCCTTTGCGCGAGGACGCGTTTTGCCGGCAGCACGAGGGAAGGATCCGCAAGCGTGCCGTCAAAATAATCCTGCATTAAATTTTCGATATACGCGTCTTTTTTCATCTTCTCTATATATCAACGATTTAAAAAGTTCGTTTGTCCCCCTCAGCAAGTAAATTTTTCAAAGTTTTTTCCGTTTCTTCCAGATCGCGCTGGATCTGCGATTTGCTTTTTCCCGTTTTTGCGGCGATCTCGCGCACCGTCATATCCATATAATAGCGGTAATAGATCAGCGTTTTTCCGTATACGGGCAGGCGGCCGATCGCCTGTTCCAAGGTCAGGGCGGAAAGGATGTTTTCCTCGTCGTAACCTTCAGAAGAGGAAAGGGAAAAGAAATCGTCTATGCAGACTTCCGCCCTCCTGCCGCGGCTTTTTAAAAGATCCAGCGCGGCGTTTTGCGTGATCTTCATGACGAAGCCGTAGCCGTTGCCGCCGCGGAATTTGCCGGAGGCCTGCACGATCTTGATAAACGCCGTCTGCACCGCGTCTTCGGCGTCGGCGCGGTTTTTGGTTATGCTTAAGGCGAGCGCGAGCATTCTGCCGCCGGCAAGGCGCAGAATCTCGTCGAGGGCGTTTTCGTCGCCGCGATGGAGGCGGAACAGAAGTTCCGCGATTTTTGCCGAAAGTTCGCTCATAAACGTTCCTTACGTTCTATTTTGCGGCAAAACGGGCGTTTTGTCAACAGGAAAAGAAAAAAAACGCGCCCGACGGCGAAATTTCGCCGTCGGGCGCGTTGCGTTTTTCGGAAAAATCATTCCTTATGCGCGAGTTTCTTGTAGTTTTCCAGCCGTTCTCTGCTGTCCTCTTCCGTTTTCTTAAAGAGTTCCGCCGCGAGCGCCGGCTGCGCCTTCATCAAGGAAGCGTAGCGCGTTTCGCCGGTGATGAACGCCTGATAATCGCCCGTCGGTTCCTTGCTGTCGAGGGAGAAGGGGTTCTTTCCTTCGAGCGCGAGTTCGGGGTTGTAACGGTACAACTGCCAATAGCCGCAGTCCACCGCCTTCTTTTCCTCTTCCTGCGATTTCGTCATGTTGATGCCGTGGTTGATGCAGGGGGCGTATGCGATGATCAGCGAAGGCCCGTCGTATTTTTCCGCCTCCACGAGGGCTTTCATCAGCTGGTTCTTGTCCGAACCCATGGCGACCTGCGCCACGTACACGTAACCGTAGCTCATCGCCATCATGCCGAGGTCTTTTTTCTTGACGCGTTTGCCCGCCGCGGCGAACTTCGCAACCGAGCCCGTCGGGGTGGATTTGCTCGCCTGACCGCCGGTGTTGGAGTAAACTTCCGTGTCGAGCACGAGGATGTTGACGTCCTCGCCCTGCGCGATGACGTGGTCGAGACCGCCGTAACCGATGTCGTACGCCCAGCCGTCCCCGCCGAAGATCCAGATGGATTTTTTCACGAAGCAATCTTTATCCTTCAGGAGGTCTTCCACCATCGCGTCGGCATCGCAGCCGCAGCCGGCGCACTTGGAAAGCGTTTCCACAAGTTTCGCGCTCGCGGCTTTGCTGCCTTCGGCGTCCTTCTTGTTGGCGATCCAGTTTTCGCCCGCCTCTTTGAGTTCCGCCCAGTCGGGGCATTTTTCGATGAGGGCGTTGATCTTGTCTTCCACCTTGGCGCGGCGCTGCGCGTAAGCGAGGTTCATGCCGTAGCCGAATTCCGCGTTGTCCTCGAACAGGCTGTTCGCCCATGCGGGCCCGTGGCCGGCTTTGTTCTTCGTGTAAGGGCACGTAGGCGCGCTGCCGCCGTAGATGGAGGAGCAGCCCGTGGCGTTCGCCACGATCATCCTGTCGCCGAACAGCTGGGTGATGATCTTGACGTAGGGCGTTTCGCCGCAGCCGGCGCACGCGCCGGAAAATTCAAAGAGCGGCTGGCAGAACTGCGAGCCCTTCACCGTTTCTTTCTTGAATTTGGAAAGATCGGTATCGGGCAGCGTTTTAGAGTATTCGTAGTTGACGTTTTCTTCCTCGACGATCTGCGCCAGCGGCACCATTTCGAGCGCCTTTTCCTTGGCGGGGCAGATGTTGGCGCACACGCCGCAGCCCATGCAGTCGAGGGGCGAAACCTGCATTCTGAATTCGTAGCCGGCAAGGCCGATCATCGCTTTGGTTTCGTAGGACGCCGGTTTTTCCGCGCCGGCGGCGTTGACCGCGGGGCGGATCGCCGCATGCGGGCAGACGAAGGAGCACTGGTTGCACTGGATGCACTTGTCGGCGATCCACTTGGGCACCTTCACGGCGACGCCGCGTTTTTCGTACTGCGTGGTGCCGGTGGGAACGACGCCGTCCGCGCTGAATTTGGAAGCGGGCAGTTTGTCGCCTTCCAGCACGAGGATGGGGTGGACGATCTCCTTATAATAATCGGTGCCGCGCACTTCCATCATCGGCGCGCCTTCCGTTTCCGTCGCCCAAGCGGCGGGGTAATCGATCTTCACGAGGTTCGCCTCCGCCGAATCGATGGCGGCGTAGTTCATGTTGACGACGGCGTCGCCCTTCTTTGCGAAGGATTTATACGCCATCTTCTTCATATAGTCGCGGGCGTCGGCATAGGGCATAATGTCCTCGTTGATGAGGAAGAACGCCGACTGCAAAATGGTGTTCGTCCTGCCGCCGAGGCCGAGTTTGCCGGCGATGGAGATCGCGTCGATCACGTAAAGTTCCGCATGTTTTTTCGCCAGCGCGTTCTTCACTTTGGCGGGCAGGTTTTTATCGAGTTCCTCCACCGTCGTCCACGGCGCGTTCAGAAGGAACTTGCCGCCCTCTTTCAGATCGGTAACCATGTCGTAACGGGTAACGTACGAGGGGTTGTGGCAGGCGATGAAGTCCGCCGCGTCGATCAGATAGGAGGACTGGATGGGCGTCTTGCCGAACCGCAGGTGGGAAACGGTGATGCCGCCGCTCTTTTTGGAGTCGTAGAAGAAATAGCCCTGCGCGTACATATCGGTGTGATCGCCGATGATCTTGATGGAGTTCTTGTTCGCGCCGACGGTGCCGTCCGAACCGAGCCCGTAGAACTTGCAGCTGATGGTGCCCGCGGGCGCGGCGTTGTACTGTTCGGAAAAATCGAGGGAGGTATCGGTGATGTCGTCGTAGATCCCCACGGTGAAGTGGTTTTTGGGCTCGTCCTTTTCAAGGTTTTTATAGACGGCGTACACCATGGAGGGGTTGAACTCCTTGGAGCCCAAGCCGTATCTGCCGCCGACGACTTTGACGTTCGTCCTGCCCTTTTCGAGGAGGGCGGAGCACACGTCGAGATAGAGCGGTTCGCCGAGGGAACCGGGCTCCTTCGTCCTGTCGAGCACCGCGAGTTTTTTCACCGTTTTCGGCAGCGCCGCCACGAAGGCGTCCGCGGCGAAGGGGCGGTACAGGCGCACTTTCAGAACGCCGACCTTGTGCCCTTCTTTGTTCATCTTGGTGATGGTTTCCTCGATGGCTTCCGCGCCGCTGCCCATGATGACGGCAACGTTTTCCGCGTCGGGCGCGCCCACGTAGTCGAAGAGGTGGTATTTCCTGCCGGTGAGGGCGGCGACCTTGTCCATCATTTCCTGCACGACGGCGGGCGTCGCGTTATAGTATTTGTTGGCGGTCTCGCGGTTCTGGAAGTAGATATCCGCGTTCTGCGCCGTGCCTTTCTGAACGGGGTGTTCGGGGTTGAGGGCGCGGCTCCTGAAATCCTCGATGTCCTTCATGTCCACAAGGGATTTCATCTCGTCGTAATCGATGGCGTCGATCTTGCTCACTTCGTGGCTCGTTCTGAACCCGTCGAAGAAATGCAAAAACGGCACTTTGGATTTCAACGTGGAAAGGTGCGCCACGAGGGCGAGGTCCATCACTTCCTGCACGGAGTTGCTGGCGAGCATCGCAAAGCCCGTCTGGCGGCACGCCATCACGTCGGAATGATCGCCGAAGATGTTGAGCGCATGCGCCGCGAGCGCCCGCGCGCTCACATGGAAAACCGTGGGCAGCAGTTCGCCCGCGATCTTGTACATATTGGGAATCATCAGCAAAAGCCCTTGGCTGGCGGTGTATGTGGTGGTCAGCGCGCCCGCGCACAGCGAGCCGTGCACCGCGCCGGCGGCGCCCGCCTCCGACTGCATTTCCGCCAGACGGAGTTTCTGCCCGAACATGTTTACTCTGCCCGCCGCAGACCACTCGTCCGCCACTTCCGCCATCGGGGAAGAAGGGGTGATCGGATAAATCGCCGCCACTTCGGAAAACGCGTAAGCAACGTGGCTTGCGGCGGTGTTTCCGTCAATGGTCATTTTTTTGCTCATTAACTCTATCCTCCAAAAATAATTTATGATTTCGAGCCCGCAAACGGGCATATATATTGTACTATTAAACGCGCAAATAGTCAATTGAAAAAGAAAAATTACGCAAAATTTCCCGCAATTTGCGAAACCCTTCAAAAATCATTGTATATTTTGCCGCGATGTGGTAAAATGTACGAAATAAAAAACGGGAAAAAGCCATGAGTTTCATCGAAGCGAAAAACGTATATTACCGCTATCCGCAGGCGGAAAAGGACGCGCTTTGCGGCGTTTCCTTCGCCGTGGAAAAAGGGGAATATTTAGCGGTCATCGGGCACAACGGCAGCGGGAAAAGCACGCTGGCGCGGCTTTTGAACGGGCTTTTGCAGCCCACGGAAGGGGAGATCGCGGTGGACGGCATCTCCTCCGCGGATAAAAGCCGCCTTTTCGAACTGAGAAGGCGCGTCGGCGTGGTGTTCCAGAATCCCGACAACCAGCTTATCGCTTCCGTCGTGGAGGACGACGTGGCTTTCGGACCGGAAAACATCGGCTTGAAGAGAGAGGAGATCAAAGAACGCATCGATTTCGCCCTCGCCGCCGTCGGCATGGAAGAATACAGGAAAGCCATGCCCTCCCGCCTTTCCGGCGGGCAGAAACAGCGGGTGGCGATCGCCGGCGTTCTGGCGATCAGGCCGGACGTTTTAGTGCTCGACGAATCGACCGCCATGCTCGATCCCCGCGGGCGGCGGGAAGTTACCGACGTGGTGAAAAAACTCAACCGCGAAAACGGCATGACGGTGCTCGCCGTTACCCACTATATGGACGAGGTGTGCGACGCCGACCGCGTGCTGGTTTTAAGCGACGGCGCCGCGGTGATGGAAGGAACGCCGCGCGAGATCTTTTCGCAAAAAGAAAAATTGCAAAAATATGAACTGGACGTGCCCGTGCCCATGCGGATCGCGGAACTTTTAAAAGAGGGGGGAATGCCGCTGAAAGAGATCTTCACAAAGGAGGAACTGGGAGAGGAATTATGCAGATTGTTGCGGAAAATTTAAGCCATGTGTATTCCCCGAAATCCAAGTTCGCCGTGGCGGCGCTCAAAAACGTTTCCCTCACGATAGAAGAAGGGGAATTTTTCGGCATCATCGGGCACACGGGCAGCGGAAAATCGACGTTTATCCAGCACCTCAACGGGCTGATCAGGGCGGATAAGGGCAGCAAAAAACTCACCGTGGGGGAGTTCGACCTCCTCGATAAAGAGTGCGATTTCAAAAAACTGCGCTCCAAGGTGGGCATGGTGTTCCAGTATCCCGAATACCAGCTTTTCGCCGACACGGTGGCGGCGGACGTGGCGTTCGGTCTGAAAAATTTTGAAAATCCTAACGAAGCGGAAACCGCCGCCCGCGTGAAAGAAGCGCTTGAGACGGTGGGGCTCGATTACGAGGAAGTCAAGGATAAATCCCCCTTCGATTTATCGGGTGGGCAAAAGCGCCGCGCGGCGATTGCCGGCGTCATCGTTACAAAGCCGGAAATTCTGGTGCTGGACGAGCCCGTGGCGGGGCTCGATCCCAAGGGGAAGACGGAATTTTTCCGCCTGCTGCACGCCCTGCACGGCGGGTTCGTCAAAACGATCGTCATCGTCTCCCACGATATGGACAACGTGGCGGAGCACTGCACCCGCGCGGCGGTGTTCGACAAGGGGGAAATTTACCGCGTGGCGCCGCCGAAAGAGTTGTTCCGCGACGCGGCGGCGCTCACCGCCATGGGGCTGGACGTGCCCGTTACCGGATATCTCGCCGCGCAGCTGAAAGCGGCGGGCGTTTTTGTCGATACCGACTTCACCGTCGCGGACTTTGCGGAAAAGACCCTTGAAAAATGGAGGGAGCGGCAATGAAAGACGTCTCTTTCGGGCAGTATTATCCCGTTTCCTCCTTCGTGCACAGGATGGATCCGCGGGTGAAGATCCTCCTTTCCATTGCCTACATTGTGGCGGTGTTTCTCATCCGCGAATTTCACTTTTTCGGGTTTTTGGCGGCGTTTTTATTCATACTGATCGCCGCTTTCGCGGCGCGCGTACCCTTTTTGAAAGTGGTGAAAAGCATTAAGGGGATCATCTTTTTCATCGTATTTTCCTCGGTGCTGCAGATCCTCTTCAACCACGAAGGCACGGTGCTCGCCGCGTGGTGGGTCATCGAGATTACCGACGTCGGGCTTTTGCGGGCGGCGTTCATCACGCTGAGGATCACCCTCATCGTCATGGGCACGGCGCTTTTGACGCTCACCACCACCCCCGTGGAGATCGCCGACGGGTTGGAAAGCCTGCTTACGCCGCTGAAATGGGTGAAATTCCCCGTGCACGAGTTCGCCCTCATCATGAGCATCGCCCTCCGCTTCATCCCCACGCTGATGGACGAAACGGAGCGCATCATCAACGCGCAGAAGGCGCGGGGCGCGGACTTTGAAAGCGGCAACGTTTTCAAGCGGATCAGGGCGCTCGTGCCGATTTTGATCCCCCTGCTCCTCAGTTCCTTCCGCCGCGCCGACGAACTGGGCGACGCCATGGACGCCCGCTGTTATTCCGGCGCGAAGGGCAGAACGAAATATAAAAAAATGCGCCCCACGTGGCGCGATCTCGTCGGCACGCTTTTCATGGCGGCGCTCATTGCGGGCGTCGTGCTCTTAAACGGCGTTCTGGGGGTGGCGGTATGATCGTGAAACTCCTCGTCGAATACGACGGCACGGCGTACTGCGGCTGGCAGGTGCAGCCCAACGGGAACACCGTGCAGGCGGAACTCGAAAAGGCGCTTTTTTCCCTGACGGGGGAAAAGATCGGCGCGGTCGGCAGCGGCAGAACGGACAGCGGCGTGCACGCGAAAGGGCAGGTCGTTTCTTTTTCCGTCGCGGCGGAAAACATCCCCGCGGAAAAGTACGCCCCCGCCCTCAACGCGTATCTGCCGCGGGATATACGCGTTCTGAAAAGCGAGCGGGCGGCGGAAAATTTCAACGCCCGTTTTTCGGCGAAGCGGAAAACCTACCGCTACACGTTCTACGTTTCCGATACGGAACGCCCCCTTTACGAACGCTACGCTGCAAAGAGCGCGCCCCTCGACGTCGCGCGCATGCAGGCCGCCGCCGCGTTGTTCGTCGGCGAGCACGATTTCAAGAGTTTCTGCGCGGCGAATTCGGCGGTGAAGAGCACCGTGCGCACGGTGTATTCCGCCGCGGTGGAACGGCAGGGGGATCTCGTCTTTTTCACCGTCTGCGGCAACGGGTTTCTCTACAACATGGTGCGCATCATGGCGGGGCTTTTGGCGGAAGTCGGCGAAGGCAGGCTTTCCGCCGAAGACGTGAAGAAGATCCTCGAAGGAAAAAAGCGGGGCGCGGGGCGCACCGCGCCGGCGAAAGGGCTGTGCCTGACGGGGGTGGAGTACGATTGAAACGGCGGCGTTTTTCCGCCGGCACGCTATATCTTGTGTGCGCGAAGAAAA
Organism: uncultured Clostridia bacterium; assembly: GCA_944363555.1. GTDB lineage: Bacteria > Bacillota > Clostridia > Christensenellales > Borkfalkiaceae > UMGS775. The sequence goes on along the minus strand of CALVUL010000028.1, from coordinate 10,502 downwards.
CCGCCACTATTTTATCGCCTTTCACAGCGCTTTTTGTATAATTTTATTTTAAAAAAGGGATTTTTGCTTGACAATCCGCGGGGAAAATTATAAAATAAGTAAGCGTTTATAACGAAAAGTTTGTAAAAAGTAGGATTAGCCCCCCGAAATATCGTGTGTACGGGCTTTTCGGAGAACGGACAGGACCAAAGGAGAATGAAACGATGAAAACCTATATGGCGCACGCCGAAACGGTTGAGAGAAAATGGTATGTGGTCGACGCGGAAGGGATGCCTCTCGGCAGGCTCGCTTCAAAGGTAGCGGCGATTCTTCGCGGGAAGAATAAGCCTACCTTCACACCCAACGTCGATACGGGCGATTTCGTCATCGTTGTGAACTGCGATAAGGTTGTGCTGACGGGTAAGAAACTGGAAGACAAACTCTACCGTTACCACACCGGTCATATCGGCGGTCTCAAAACGATCACGTATAAAAAACTGATGGAAAACAAATCCGATCTGGCTGTTTACGAAGCGGTGAAAGGAATGCTGCCGAAAAACAGTTTAGGCAGGGCGATGCTGAAAAAGCTGAAGGTCTACAAAGGGCCGGAACACAAGAACGCGGCGCAGAAACCCGAACCCTTGAAACTTATATAAGAGGTAGAAGAAAATGGCAAAAACAGCGAGTAAGAAAAAGATTCAGTATTGGGGTACGGGCAGAAGAAAGAAAGCCGTTGCCCGCGTAAGGCTCATCCCGGGCGGCACCGGCGCGATCGTGATCAACGGCAAATCGCTCGATGAGTATTTCGGTCTGGAAACGCTGAAATATATCGTTCGCCAGCCTCTTGCGGTTACCGACACGCTTACGAAGTACGACGTGTTCGCCAACGTTTACGGCGGCGGGTTCACCGGTCAGGCGGGCGCCATCCGCCACGGTCTGGCGCGCGCGCTCATCGTCGCGGAGCCCGATCTTCGCCCCGTCGTGAAGAAGGAAGGATTCCTGACCCGCGATTCGAGGATGAAGGAAAGAAAGAAGTACGGCTTGAAAAAAGCGCGCCGCGCTCCGCAGTTTTCCAAGAGATAATTTGTTTATCGCAAACAAAAACCCGCAGGGATGCGGGTTTTTTTGTTTTGAAAGGAACGGCGCGGCAAAACGGGCGCCCGCTCACGGTTTGTTTTTGCCGTTGACGCGGTTTACGAACGCCTCGTGGCTTTGCATCGCCAAGATCAGCGGGTTCTTATCGGGGTTCACCCGTCTGCCGGCGGCATGCGGGGGCGTTTTTTCGCTTTCCCGCGCGGCGGGGGCGGGGTTTGCCGCTTTGTTTTCGGCAAGCGCGCTCAAAATGCCGCCCGTGCCGAAAGGGGCGGCGGGGGCGTCTTGTTCCTGCGGTTTTTCGGGCGGTTTCAGCCCCGCGAGCATGGATAAAACCTTCATGATCGACAAATTTTCCATAAATTCTCCCCGCGTTTTTGCAAAAACGCTTTTCTTTGCCGTTAAAAAACGCCGTTAATTTAAAAAACAGGCGGTTTTTTATTGCAAATCTCTCGATTTTAATATATAATAGATTAGCATAATCCGGAATTCGGACGTTTAAATTATATGTTCCGCGGCGCGGGAAAATGCCGCGGGAAACGCAACGAAACAAATCAGGAGTTGAAAAATATGGCGAATAAATGGTTCAAAGCCGCCGCCGCGGCGGCGATGGCGGGGGTGCTGGCGCTGGGCGCGGCGGCATGCAACCCCGTATGGAACGGCAACGTTACGCTGAAAGATCCCGGGGAAATCGTCGCCGGATCCAACGGCGGGTTCGTCGTGGAAACGGAAAATTACCTCTACTTTATCAACGGAGAGGAGTCGTATACGGCGGATAACGCCCTCGGCACGCCGCTGAAAGGCGCGCTGATGGCTGTGGAAAAAGCGAAACTCGGCACCGCCGAAGCGGAAGCCGAACTTATCGTCCCCAAACTCTTCGCGGCGGGGAACACCGGCGCGGGGGTTTACGTTTTCGGCGACAGGATCTATTTCGCCACGCCTTCCACCAAAAAGGATACTTCCGGCAACGTGGCGAACGACCACCTCGAATTCGCCTCGATGAAGGCGGACGGCACCGATTATACGGAATATTTCACCGTCAGCGGGAACAGCACGGCGTACCGCTTTGCGGAATCCTCCGACGGCAACGTGCACGCCGTTTACTATGATTCCGCCGAACAACGCGTCGTCGATTACGACGTAACCGCGGGGGAAGAGGTCGTCGTCAGCGGCAGCGAAACGGTTTCCGCCTGCACCTTCCTTCCCAACGAAACGGCGGAAAAAACCGGCGTGGCGGCTTTGTATACCGTAACGCCGAAGAACGCCGCGACCGCCGCGGACGAGGCGTATAACGTCGTTTACGCCGTAAAAGCGGGCGAAACCGCGAAGGCGGTGCTCAGCGGCAAGCGCGCGGAGGACGGCGACGGCAACCCGACGGGCGCGCCCGCGGCGACTTACGCGGTGAGTTTCGCGCAGGGCGAAAACGTGTTCCTGACGGAATCGCGCACCTATTCTTCCGAAGCGGAATCGAAAACTTACGGCGTAAGCGTTGCCGATTTATATGAAAGCGGGCTGGCAAGCGCCGTGGAATATAAAAATACCGCCCTCGTCGTTTCCACCGCGCTGTTCGCGTCCTTGACGGAAGCGTATGCGGCGGAAACCGATTTCCTCGTGAAATATGATTTCAAAAAGGGATCCGACGGCAAATACAAAGAGGTAAAATCCATCGTCTCCAAAGTGAGCGCGAGCACGCTTTTCTCCCTCGAAGGCGACGATTTATATTACACCAACGCCGATTCCGCCCTCTGCAAGACGGATGTTACCGCCGGCGTAGACGCGAAGGAGACCCGCGTTTCCGAAAGCGCGATCGTTACCGACTGGTTCGCGCCGGAAAGCGGGGCGGGGCAGATCTTCTGGCTGGATAACGGCGACGACGGGCTCGGTTACGTCAACTATGCGGCGCTCGGCGCGGAAGGGATCGGCGAAGACACCGACGACGACGGCGAGGACGATCTTTGGTACCTCGAAAGCGAAAAGGTCTTTTTCCTCGGCGAAATGAAGGACGCCGACAAAACGCAGAGCGTAACGCTGAAGATCGCCGCGCTTTCCACGTCCATCGCGCAGATCGAGTACGACCGCACGGCGGAAGAGGGCGAACGCTGGACGCAGGAAAAACAGATCGCCGCCGCCCGCGCCGCCTACAACGCGCTCAGCGACGAACTGAAAGAGGAAATTTCCGAAACGGACGTCGAACTTCTGGAAAAATACGAAAGTTATCTCGAAGTGAGCAAAAACCTGATGGAACTCGCCGAATACGTCGAATACGACGAAGGCGGCTGGAAACTGCAGGCGAAAGCCGTAACGGCGGAAAACGCGGCGGACTATCAGGCGAAGATCGACGCGATCGAAACGATGATGGACGAACTCGGCTACACGTCCTCCGACAAAGCCGTTTTGGTGAACGGCGGGCTGGGCGCGATGCAGAAGATGCAGGCGGATATCGACGCATTGAACGAAGACGAATAAAAAACAAGCCCTTTCGGGCGCGGCGTTTTACGCCGCGCCCTTTTTTTACGCCGCGCCGCTTTTACGGCTGCCGCCCCGCGCGCGGAAAAAACGCGGGAAAACGGTAAAATACAGTAAAATTTCGCAAAATCCGGCGCGGACGGGGGAAATTTCGCGGCGCGCGGATAAATTCAAACAAAACATCTCGATTTTCCAAAAAGTTCGACAATTTTTGTTCAAAAACACTTTTATTTTTTAACGAAATATAGTAAAATAGATGATGTCGGTTTCGTCCGTATGATCATACGGGCAGCGAAAGACGGGGGAACGGACGAAATCCGCTGAAAAAAAAGGAGATTTGGAGGCTATATGGCAAAGAAGAAAGTTGTTATCGTTCAGGACAGCGACAGGAAGAACGCGGAATTGACGGCGGCGGTCAACCGCACTTCGGATTTTGAAGTGTCCGGCACGGCGACGAACGGCGCGGACGGCGTAAAAGTGATCTTGGAAACGAATCCCGACGTCGTGATCACCGAACTGCTGCTCGGCGGCGGGGACGGCTTTTACGTTCTGGACAAGATGAACGAAGCGGGGCTGCACAGCAAAATCATCATCATAAGCGCGTTTTCGCGCGAAGAGATCGTTGCAAAGGCGTTTGAACGCGGCGCGGCGTATTTTATGGCGAAGCCCTTTGCGGCGGAGGTGCTCGTGCAGCGCATGCGGGAAATCGCCCTGCCGGCGGAGGAAGCGAAAAACCGCGGATTTACCGAAAATCTGAAAAAGAACACCGTGGACGAAAAAATCAGCAACATCTTCATCAACGTAGGCATCCCTCCGCACATCAAAGGCTATTCTTATCTGCGGGAAGGGGTGAAAATGGCGATCAGAAATCCGGACATCATCAACAGCATCACCAAAAAACTCTATCCCATGATCGGGGAAAAATACGATACTTCGGCAAGCAAAGTGGAGCGGGCGATCCGCCACGCCATCGAGGTGGCGTGGAACAGGGGGCGGATCGAGAGCCTCAACAACATTCTCGGCGTGAAAGCGTATATCGGTTCGGAAAAGCCCACGAACGGGGAATTCATCGCGCTTGTCGCCGATAAAATGCTTTTGGAAAGGGCGTAAAACCGTAAAATCGGAAAAAAATCGTAAAAAATAACGGAAAAACAAAAAATATTCTTAAAAACAGTTTACAAAACGGCGTTTTATTGCTAAAATCTTATGCGATAATCAAAGCGGACCCTTTTTCGAAGCGCAAAAGAACGGCGCGGAACATCTTTTCGGGGGCTGCAATACTAATATATAAAACACATTATATATGAGAGGTTCGGATTATGGCAGGCGATTATATAAAATGCCCGAGGTGTGAACTCAACTACATTCACAAAAATCAAGGTTACTGCGACGTATGCAAGGCGGAACTCGCCGGAAAGCCTTTGGTCTTCGCCGTGGACGATGACGACGAGGAGGCGATGGAACTCTGCCCGATCTGCAAGCAGAATTATATCGCGGAGGGCGAGGAAATGTGCGCCAAGTGCCGCGAGGAGATGGATTTCAAAAAGGACGAAGTGGATCTGGATAAAGACGAGGAGTGGAAAAATTACCTCGAGGACGACGCCGACGACGATCTGGAAGACGACGAGGAGATGCTATCCCTTTCCCGTTTGGCGGAAGAGGAGGCGGACGAGTTGTTCGACGACGAGGCGGAGGAAGAGGAGATTGCCGAGCCCGACGAACCGGATGACTTCGAGATCCCCGAAATCGACGAAAAGGATTTCGAGGAGGAAGACGACGAAGAAGAGGACGACGAAGACGACGATTTTGACGAAAAAGAATGAAAAACGCATTTATGCGAAGCCCGCGCAAAGAAAGCGCGGGCGATTTTTTTGCCGGTAGAAATTTTCGGGAGGCGGCAGGGTTTTTGAACGCGGGCGCGGTACGAAACGGAGGAAAAAGCGGAAAAACGGTATAAAAAAGAAAAAAACGGCAAACATCGTCGTATGATCAAAAACATCGCAAAGATCAACGACGCCAAAAAGGCGGTTTATACGTTTTTCAATAAGAACGTGGAAGTCAAAGTCAACCTCGGCAGGAACAAGGAACTCACCTACCGCGGCAAACTCACGGGCATCTATCCCGCCCTCTTTACCGTAAGCCCCTTCGAAAAGGATTTCAAGGGAAAAACATCCTATTCTTATTCGGAATTTTTATGCGGAACGGTTTCGCTGAAAGCCCTCGGCTGAAAATCCCCGCAAAAAAAACCGCCCGCGCGGCTTCAAGCCGCGCGGGCGGTTTTGATCATGCCCACAACGCGGGCGCGCCGTTTTCGTAATGCCAATAGAGCGTTTTGTTTTCCGTCGGTTCGGTTTCGCTGTAATAATATTTGCGCGCGGCAAAAAGCATGTCGTTGCCGAGTCTTTGCGCGTTCAACGCCTCCCATTCCGCCGCCGTCCCGCAGAAAAACACCGTTTCGAGGGCGATGCAGCCGGAAAACGCACACGCCCCGATCCGCGCGTTTTTCGGGATCACGACGTACGCGAGGGACGCGCAGTTTTTAAAGGCGGAAGTTCCGATACGGGCAACGTTTGACGGAAGGATCGCGCTTTTTAAGGCGTTGCAGCCGGCAAAGGCGTAGTCGCCCACCGCAGCGATCGGTTTGCCGCGGTGCGTCGCGGGGATTTTTGCCGTTTCGATCCCGCGGTCGAAGGCGCCGCAGACGGCATAATCGTTTGCGCCGGCGCGTTCGTAAAGGAGCATATCGTCGTCGGCGTCAAAGGGGTCGCTGCGCAGCGTTCCCGCCTTTATCACCGTATTGTCGTTAAAAAGCAGCAAAAGTTCGTTTTGCAGATTGATCGTCGCCCCGACGACGGTGTGTTCGGCGGCGGGGAAATAATCGGCGATAAGCCCGATTTTTCCGTAATTGCCCATCGAATCCGTCAGATACAGCGCGCCGTTTGCGATCTCCGCTTTGACGATGAAAGAAAGCCAAGCGGCGTCGTCGCAGGGAAAATCTTTGCGGATGTCGCCCGCGTTTGCAAAAATCCCGTCGGCATGCAGTTTCAGTCTGCCGCCGCCGTCGATGTAGATGTCGGTAAACTCCGTGTCGTCGGCAAATTCGAAAAACTCTTGTTCGCCGATCGCGTAGGATAAGAGTTTTGCCCGCTCGTAAACGTCTTTCATCGTGTAAAACGCCGAAAAGTCCGGTTCCGGCGCGGGTTCCGGAACAGCGCCGCCCTGCGTTTTGCCGCAGCGCGTGCATACGCCGTCCGCATAGTCGTGCCCCGTTGCGGCGATGTCGGAATACTGTTTTTTGCCGCAGTTTTTGCAGATGCTTTCCAGCAGCCCGTCCTTTTCGCATTCCGGTTCCAAGATAATGTAATGGGTAAAATCGTGTTCGCAGACCTTTTCGCCGCATCCCGCCCCGAAGGCGGCAATCGCGCACACCGCGGCGAGCAATCCCGCCGCAACCCTCTTTTTCATCGCGTTTCCCTCCGAAACTTCCGTATATCGGTATTATAGCAAGAAGATTTCTTCTTTGTCAAGTTTATTAAGAAGTTTTCTTCTAAAATAAAACCATGGTTGGAACGATCATTAAAGAACTGAGAACGGAAAAAGGTCTGTCGCAAAAGGCGCTTGCGGCGGCGATCGGCGTCAGCCAGAAGGCGGTCGATTACTGGGAGCGCGGCGTAAACGAGCCGAAGGCGAGTTATATCGTGCGGCTTGCGGATTTTTTCGGCGTGAGCGCGGACGAACTTTTAGGCAGAAAGAATTTCTGAGCGAAGGAAAGCCGCCCCGCGGCGAAGAGAGGGGCGCGGGCGAAAGCCCCGTTTTGCCGCAAAGGCGGGGCGGGTTTTTATAAAATTTCATAAAATCGGCATAACTTTTCCCTTGCGGCGATATATTGTTACTGTGCAATGCAAACCGTAAAGGAGAAGGACGAATGTTTATTGAACCAAAATACGAAGAGATCGTTTGCAAAAATCAGATAAAAACGCTCATTAGCGAAACCAACGCGGAATGCAAGACCGCCTTGGGCGCGGACGAGGTGGCGAAGGTCCTCGGCGTTTCGGCGCACGCCGTGCTCACGGGGGAAGAGGTTACCGCGGGGCAGTTCCGCTACGGGGGCAGGATCGTGTTCTGCATCGCCTATCTTTCGCCGGAAGGCGTGGTGAAAAAGGCGGAGTGCGGCGCGGAATTTTCCAACGCCGTGAAGATCGATCCCGCCGAGGGCAAACTGACGAGCCGGACGGCGCTTTCCGTAACGCGCGCCGCGGCGGAAATTTCCGGCGGCATCCTCGTGGCGAGGGGGGTCGTCGCCGCGGAAACGTGTTTTTACGCCGAAAGGAGCGTGAAGGCGCTGACGGGCGGCGAAAACCTGATCGTAAAAAAATGCGCCGCGAAATCGGTAAAGGAAACGAAGTTTTCCCCCGCCGTCTATCCGCTGGAAGAGGAATTCGAACTCAATTATCCCGTGGGGGACGCCGTGATGCATTCCGCCAAGGCGATCGTTACCGCGGCGCAATGCGGCGTGGGCACGGTGATTTGCGACGGAGAACTGATTTTATCCGTCTGTTTCTTGCAAAAAATCGAAAACAGTGATATATTAAAAGAGACGAAGGTCTTTCCCTTCCGCGTGGAAGCGGAGGCGGAGGACGCCCTTCCCGCCTTTGCGGCGGACTGCGAGGTCGCGCTCAAAGGGCTTTCCGTCGACATCAACGTGGATGAAGCCGCGGGCAAAAGCACGGTGCGCGTCAGTGCGGAAATATCCCTTACCGGCAGTTATTTCGAAGAAACCGACGCGGAATACGCCGCCGATTGTTATTCCCCGCTGTGCGAAGTGCGTTTTTCCAAAACCGAGATCGCGGCGGCGTATCCCTCGGGGGAAAAGACGCTGGAAAAGCGCGTGAGCGGCAGGGGCGCGTTCCTCAACGGGCTGGAAGCGGGCGCGCGGCTGATGTGCTGCGCCGACGAAAAGATAACCCTGACCTCCGTTACCGCTACCGATACCATCGCCGCGGAAGGCGTGCTGGAAGCGACGGCGTTTTGCAAGGACATCGAAGGCAAGGTGTTTTCCGTCGCGCTGGAAGCCCCCTTTTCCGCCGTGCTGGAATGCGACGTGGGGGACGATCGCTACCGCGTGGACGCGGCGGTATGCGAATGCGGCGCGCGCATCGCGTCGCTGGAAAGTTTCGATATCGACGCGCTGGTGAAATTCCGCGTGCGCACCGAGCGCAGGGAAAGCGTTTTCGCGGCGGGCGAAGTGGAGGAGGGGGAAGAGAAAAAGCCTTCCGGCGCGGCGCTCAGCGTGTACATCCCCGTCGAAGGGGAGGAACTTTGGGACGCGGCGAAACGGCTCAACGCCTCTCCGGAGGAAATTTCCGCGATGAACCCCGAGCTTTCCTTTCCGCTGGAAGGAAACGAACGGATCGTAATTTACAGACAGGAAAAGAAGGAATATTGAAAGCAACGAAAGTCATCGTCCCCGCGAAAATCAATCTTACGCTCGACGTGCTCGGCGTAAGCGGGGGCTATCACGAACTGGAATCTTTGGTGGCGTCGATCGATCTGGTTGACGCCGTTACCGTTTTCCCCAAAAACGGCGGGGAGATCGGGTTGCGGACGGAGGGGATCCCCTGTCTTTGCCCGAAGGAAAAAAACAACGCCTATAAGGCGGCGAAAGCCTTTTTCGCGGAGCGGGAAGGCAGCGCGGACATCGTCATCAAAAAACACATCCCCGTCGGCGGCGGATTGGGGGGATCTTCCGCGGACGCGGCGGGCGTGCTCAAAGCGTTGGGGATGGCGTACGGCGCGGGGGAAGAAGCCGTTTCCCGCTTGGCGGAAAGCGTCGGCAGCGACGTAAAGTATATGCTGCGCGGGGGGTATGCCGTCCTGCGGGGCAGGGGGGAACGCGTGGAATATCTCGAAAGCGGGGTGTCCCTGCCTCTGCTGGCGCTCCTTTCCGATTATCCCGTAAACACGGCGGAATGCTACCGCAAATGCGACGAGTTGGGGCTTTGCCCCGTAAACGGCACGGCAAAGGCGGCGGAGAGCCTGCAACGGGGGGATATAGCGGCGTTAAAGGCGAATTTGTTCAACGGCATGACGGAGGCGGCGAAACGGCTCAACGGGCAGATCGGCGGCAATCTGGCGGCACTGGAAAGCGCGGGGGGCGCGGCGCTGATGAGCGGCAGCGGCGGCACGACCTTCGCCGTGTTCGAAACGGAAGCGGAGCGCGATGAAGCGTATGAAAAACTCCGCCCCGCGTTCGGGGACAAACTGTTGAAATGCAAAACGATTTAAAAGGACGCCCGCCCGCAAAATTTTGCGGGCGGGCGGGTTAATCTTCCAAGCCGATAAGATAATCTGCGCTTACATTTAAAATTTTACAAAGTTTTTTTAATGTGGCGATGTCGGGTTCGGTGCGCCCCTGCTCCCAACTTGCATAACCGTTGGGAGATATGTTTAGAAAGGTATACATTGTTTTTTGCGTGTAACCTCTTTCCAAGCGTACTTTTTTTAACCGTTCGTTGAATTCCATACACGTATTATAGCATATAGTACCCAAAATGGGTTGACAATACCCATGCTGGGTAGTATAATATAGATACCCGATTTGGGTACTTGCGGAGGAACGGAAATGGAAGAAGCAAAAAAGGCGAAGACATGCGCGAAGTGCGACAGATATAACCCGTATTTTACGAAAACGTTTATCGGGATAACGCGGGAAAACGTGGGTCGCTGCATGCGGAAAGGAGAGATTGTAAAAAAGGATACGCCTGCGTGCGAAGCGTTCTGCGGAAGAAAGGGGCGGGAGATCGGCAGGAGGAAGGACTGCGCGCTGAGGGCGTTGGAAGGGATAGCGCGGGATATGAACGTGTTAAAGACGGTTTTGTGCGACGAAATAGAGGACAGGGAAGAATCGATAAGGCGGTCGGCGGAAGAGTTGAAATATTACTTGAAAAAATACGAAGAAACGTAAA
>CALVUL010000027.1 GCA_944363555.1 uncultured Clostridia bacterium | reverse complement strand
TGATGGCGTATATCTACCAGCAGGTGCTCATTTCCGAAGGCCCGCTGATCACCTTCCTCACGCAGACGCTCGGCATCGAAATGAAACTGCCTGTCATCGTGGAATCGGCGATGCCGATGATGATCTTCTATCAGATCTGGCTGGGGCTGGGCGGCGGGCTCATCGTGTGGTTCGGCGCCATGGGGCGCATCCCGCCGGACATCCTCGATTACGGCAAGCTGGACGGCATCGGGCCTTTCCGCGAATTTTTCAGCATCATCATTCCGCTGATCTGGCCTACGTTCGTAACGCTGTTCACCCTCGATCTCATCGGGTTTTTCGGCGCGGACGGCCCCATCCTGCTGTTTACGGAAGGGCGATACGGCACCTTTACGCTGGGTTATTGGCTGTTCGACGTGGTGTACAGCGGCAGCCGCAACATGTACGGCGTGGCGATGGCGGTTGGGCTTTTGATGACCTTCGCCACCATCCCCGTCGTCTTTATCGCCCGTTACATCATGAACCGTTTCGGGCAGGAGGTGGAATATTGATATGAACAAACTGCAATATTCCTTCAAATACGCCGATAAGCGGATACGGCGATATTTTATGGGGCACGGGGTGCTCTTCCACTTCATCGCTTCGATTTTGTGGATTTGGGCGCTTTCCCTCCTCGCGGTGCTGCTGATGGGGGTGCTCATCTCCATGACGGACGGGCTCGCCTACACCCTCGATCCCACCCGCGTGATCCCCGAAAAACTCACGCTGAAAAATTACGCGACGGCTTTTAAAACCATCGAATACAACGATACGAGTTATTTCGGGATGCTGTTCAATTCGGTATGGTATTCCGTCGGCTGCACGGTGTGCCGCCTGATCGCCACCACGCTTTGCGCGTACGTCGTGGCGAAGTACGAATTCAAAGGGAAAAAGGTGCTTTACACCTTCATCATCCTGCAGATGATGATCCCCACTTACAGCGCGGGGGTTTCCAACTACGTGTACCTCTTCAACATGGGGCTCGTCGATACGCCGCTCTTCCTGCTCGGGCAGTTCGCGGGGCACGGGTGGTACTTTCTGGTCATGCACAGTTATTTCGTCGGCATCGATTCCACCTATAAAGAGGCGGCGGAGATCGACGGGGCGAACGATTTCGTCATCTTCGGGCAGATCATTCTGCCCATCGCCAAAGCGGCGGTGTTCGCCATCGCCATCATGACCTTCGTGGGGCTTTGGAACGATTACAACACCCCCATCATTTATCTGGACAGTTATCCCACGCTGATGTCGGGGCTGTTCCGCTACAAATCGATCACGGCGTACACCCTCGATCTGCCCATCTACTTTGCGGGGGTCATTCTGGCGGCGCTGCCCACGGCGATCCTGTTCACCTGTTTCAGCGGCGTTCTGATGCAAAATCTCACCATAGGCGGGATCAAAGGATAAAGGAGTAAAAAACATGAAAAAAATTCTGACGGTATTTCTGGCGGCGGCGATGGCGGCGATCTGCGCTTTTGCCGGCGCCTGCGACAAACACACCGTGGACAACACGGTGGAGGATACAAAAAACCTCTATATCTATGTGGAAACGAAGGGCTACGGCAACGAGATGATCTACGCCCTCGCGGAGGCGTTCGAGGCGAAAAATTCCGGCGTTATTGTGCACGTGAAGGACACCACTCTCAATTCCGTGATCACGAATACGATGGATCTCGGGCCGGAGGCGAACGATTACGATCTCTATTTTTCCTTAAACGAAAGTTTTACTCTGCGGGAAAATTATAAAAACGTTTTCGTCGGGTATGAGGACGGCGTTTACGAGATGACCGATCTTTACAACACCGTGATCCCCGGCGAGGAACTCACGCTGGGCGAGAAGATGCTCGATACCTTCCGCGATTACTACAATCTCGGCACGGAGGAAGATCCGCACTATTTCGGGCTTTCTTGGGTTACCGGCACGATGGGCATGACCTATAACGCAGCGGTTTTCCGCGAAGTGTTCGGGGACGATTTCGAAGAAAAACTGCCGCGCACGACGGACGAACTTTTCGAGGTGGCTTCCGCGCTGAAAGCGGCGAAAAAAGTGCCCTTCGTGTTCCCCGCGCAGATCGATTATTTTCAGACGAGCATGCTCTACCCGTGGTGGGCGCAGTACGAGGGGCTGGAAAGTTATTACAGGTTCTTTGAAGGGCTCGCGTGGGATCCCGTGAGCGAAACGTATATCCTTTCCAAGGAAATTTACAGCCAGCAGGGCAGGCTGGAAGCGTTGGAGGCGATGAACGAACTCGTCTGCGCGGAAAACGGCTTCGTGCTGGAAACGGCGATGGATTATAACGCCAACAACTTCCGCACGCTGCAAACGCGTTTTCTGACGGCGGAACAGGGCTACGCGATGTATCCCTGCGGCGACTGGCTGGAACAGGAATCCTCCTACACGGGTTCGGCGGAGATCGGCATGATGCAGACCCCCGTCATCAGTTCCATCGTGGACAGACTGACTTCCTTCAAGGGTACGGACGAGCAGAAGGAACAGACCCTGCGCGACGTCATCGACTATGTGGACGGCAAGACGGATGTAAAACCCGCCGGCGTGAGCGACGAGGATATCGAGGAAGTGCGGCAGGCGCGCAACATGTTCACCTCCACGCACGGTTTCGGGCACACCGCGTGGATGCCCGCCTACTGCAACGCAAAGGCGCTGGCGGAAAAATTCCTGCTGTTCATGGCGTCGGATGAAGGCATCGAGATCTTCAAGGCGAACTGCGGCGGCGGATTTCTGCCCTTCAAGCACGATTACGATCAGGAAAATCTCAGTTACTTTGAAAAGACGATGGAAGAGAAGATGGACGACATCATATACGTCGGCAACTTCATGAAAAACGATCTGTTCGCAAAGGGCGGCATCACCGCGTGGGGGACGAGCGAAGCCAGCATCGATACGTACTTTACCTCCGATCCGTCGTCGAGGTATCACGCCGAGCCGCAGGCGGTTTTCGACATGATGAAGAAAACGGAGTCGCAATGGCAAAACGCGCTCTTTATGGCGGGGCTGATCTGAGGAGAGAAAGAAGATGAAAATATGGAAAAAAGCGGCGCTTTTCTGCCTTGCCGCGGCGCTGTGCTGCAACGCTTCCGCCTGCGATCAGAATGGGGGCGGGGGAGAAAAGCTGGAATATTTCACGGTGCCGACCACGGTAAAAGTCTGTCAGGATATCGATTACGAAGACAAGAGCAGCAAGCAGCTTACCGTGAAGATGGCGAAGAACGAATACGAGGGCGCGCAGCTCGTCTTTCGGGCGAACGAGGATATTTCCTCTTATAAGGTGGAAGTCTCGCCGCTCAAAAGCGGGATCGCCGTACTGCCGGAGGATGCGGTTTCCGTCTATAACGAAAAATACATCCGCATCACGGCAAAGGGGGGCAACAACCCCGATTATCCCGTGGGAACGATGGTCCCCGACGCTCTTCTTCCCTTCGACGCCGCGGTGCGCGCGGGGGAGAACGCCGTGGAGGAAGGGAACAATCAGGGCGTTTACATCGAGGTGAAAACCGAAGCCCACACCATTCCCGGCACCTATACGGGCAGCGTGAAACTCACCGCCGACGGAGAAACGTACAACGTACCCATCAGCGTGAAGGTGTACGACATCGAACTGCCGGACAGTTCCGAAGCGCAGAATTTCTGGCTCAACGGCACGCGGTCGCACTGGTCTTCGCAGGAGATGGATTCCACCGACGAGATGGCGCGGCTGTATCTCGACAAGATGCTTTCCTATAAACTGAACGGCGATCTGCCCTTCTGCGGCATAGGCGGGATAGAAGCGTATGTCGATCTGATCAGGGAATATTACGATAAACCCGGGTTTTCCACGTATCGTTTCTATTACGAGAGCGTGGCGGAAACCTATCACGGGCTGGCAAGCCCGTTCAGCGCCCAACTGTTGGAGGATTACCTCGAAGCGGTCGCCGTTGCGAGCGTGGAAGACAAGGTGAATTACCTCGACAAGGCGATGTTCTATTTTTACAACTTCATCGACGAACCGCACACGGAGGAACAGTATCAGGACGTGTACGAAGTGCTGAGCGCGTATAAAGCCGTGCTGCAAAACGCGGCGGAGGATCTTTCGGGCGATCTCGTCGTCCATGAAAATTACGGCTATTTCGTCGATACGGTGTACGAAACGCTTTTGAACATCCCCTGCGTGCTGCCGGAAACCAGCCTCGGTTCCAAAAGCATCATCGAAGGCTACGGGGTGGATAATCTTACCCACTGCCCGCTCGTCAACCTGCTTGCGACGGAGGACGCCCGCAATTATTACGACGAAGGCGGGCAGGAAGAATACTGGTTCTATACCTGCACCACGCCGACCTATCCTTATCCCACGCTGCACCTCGACGACAATCTGCTCGGTTCCGTAGTGCTTTCGTGGATGCAGCGGGCGTACGGGATCTCGGGGTACGTCAACTGGGCGGTGGCGAATTATCTCGGCGCGAACAACCAACTCATCGACGCCTATGAGACTTCCAACCGCGGGTTTGCGCCGGGCGACGGGTTCATCTTTTACCCCGGGCTGGAATACGGCGTGGAAGGTCCCGTCGGGTCGCTGCGCGCCGTCAACCTGCGCGACGGCATCGACGATTACGATTATATCTGCGTGCTGGAAGATCTCTACGCCGCGCGGGGCATGAGCGCGGATTCCTTTATGGAAACCCTTTACGCCCGCCTGTTCAACGGCGCCATCCCGACCGGCGATCCCGCCGTGTACGCTTCCGTCAAACAGGAACTGACGGCGGCGATCGAGGAGGCTTCGGACGAACTCGGCGTCATTTACGGGGAAACTTCGATCTCCGGCGGGATCGCCCGCATGCGTTTCGCCACGGTCAGCGACGACGCCGTCGTGGAATATGCCGGCGCG
>CALVUL010000026.1 GCA_944363555.1 uncultured Clostridia bacterium | reverse complement strand
GATCGGGCGGAGGAAGAAAAAGGCGCGGTTTCTTCGGAAGACGCGAAGAACGCGCCCGTGGCGGAAAAAGAAGAATCCGCCGAAGAAAATATCGCAAAAGAGCAGATTGAAACGCGCGGCGTACAATCGGAAAACGCGCGAGAAGAATCCGCAGCGGAGGATTTAGCGGGCGCGCGAACGGAAAACGCTTTATCTCCGGCAGGGGAGGAGGGCGAAAAGAGCGCGCAAAGCGAAGTCGCCGCCGCGGCGATCTCCGCCGGAACGGACAAAGCCGCAAGCGCGCAAAACGGGGAAAAGTTCCCTCTCATTCCGAAAGGCGAACCGAAAAAGCCGTTTTACGAAAGGATCGTTGCCGCGGAAGAGGAAAATATCCGTATCTTTTTCAACGAGATCCACAACGAATTCAAATCCTACCGCGCGATCACCGCGCGCGTTTCCAAAGGTTACGATTCCTTCCGGAAAAACAGAAAACTCATCGCGCGGCTGTATCTTTCCGGCAAGACGTTTAAATTGTATCTGAAACTCAACGCTGGCGAATACGAAAATTCTAAATATCACCAGCAGTATGCTGGGGATAAAAAGACGTATGCGGAAATCCCTATGCTCGTGAAGATCAAGAGCGGGCGCGGGCTGGCAAACGCGAAAACGCTGATCGCCGATCTGATGAAAAACGAGGGCGCGGAGAAAAAGACGCGCTATCGGAAAATAAACTATATCGAAACGCTGAAAGCGTTGATGGAAAACGATTGAACGCGCCGCCTCCGGCAGATGAAGCCGGAGGTTTCGTTTATTGCGGAGGAAAAATGCTCAAACGGTTTTTCGCCTATTACAAACCCCATAAGAAACTCTTTGTCATCGATACGATCTGCGCCTTTTTGGTATCCGCATGCAATCTCGTATATCCGATGATCGCAAAAAACATCATCAACGTGTACGTTCCCGATAAAAAACTGCAGCTTTTGATCGTCTGGTGCGCGGTGCTGTTGCTCATCTATGTTTTTAAGGCGGTTTTGACCTATATCGTGCAATATTGGGGGCACCTTTTGGGCGTGCGGATTCAAGGGGATATGCGCAGCGCGATGTTCGCGCATCTTCAAAAACTTCCGTTCGTGTATTTCGACAACAACAAAACGGGGGTCATCATGTCGAGAATGGTCAACGACCTGTTCAACATTTCCGAACTCGCCCATCACGGACCGGAAGATCTGTTTATGTCCGTGATCTCCATCGTCGGCGCGTTCGTCATGCTGGCGACCATCGACGTGTATCTTACGCTCATCGTGTTCGTGTTCATCCCCGTGCTCATCCTGTTCGCCGTGCGGAACAGAAAGCGGATGAACGAATCCTTTATGCAGATGCGGAAGGAAGAAGCGAGCGTCAACGCCGACATCGAAACCACCGTTTCCGGCGTGCGGGTAACCAAAGCGTACGGTTCCGCCGATTATGTGCAGAGCCGTTTCGAAAAGGCGAACAAAGGCTATCAGAAAGCCCGCGGCGGCGCGTATAAATCCATGGGGATCTTCGGCGCGGGGATGGGGTTTATCAGCGATTTCCTCTATCTTGCGGTGCTGTTTGCCGGCGGTTTGTTCTTTTATTACGGACTGATCGACACCGGCGAATTTGCGGCGTATATTTTATTCATCGCCATGCTGCTCAATCCCATCCGC
Organism: uncultured Clostridia bacterium; assembly: GCA_944363555.1. Classification (GTDB taxonomy): domain Bacteria; phylum Bacillota; class Clostridia; order Christensenellales; family Borkfalkiaceae; genus UMGS775. Next base: position 1,853 of record CALVUL010000026.1, on the reverse strand, counting down.
ACCATCGTTACGCTGTACGAGGAGATCCAGAGCGGCGCCACGGGATTCAAGCGTTTTTGCGAAGTGATGGACGAACAGCCCGAGCGCGACGCGCCTGACGCCGTTGCCATCGAAAACGTAAAAGGGGATATCGAATTTAAAAACGTGGAGTTCGCTTACGCGGGCAAGGAAGAAGTGCTGGAAAACGTAAGTTTCTTCATTCCGCACGGAAAGACCACCGCGCTTGTCGGCGGCAGCGGCGGCGGGAAAAGCACCGTCTGCCATCTGATTTTGCATTTTTACGAACTGAACGGAGGGGCGATCACCCTCGACGGAAAGGATATTGCGAAGATCACCCGCGGGGCTCTGCGGGAAAAAATCGGCATCGTCGCGCAGGACGTCTTTATTTTCGACGGTACGATCAAAGAAAACATCGCTTTCGGAAAAGCCGGCGCGACGGATGCGGAGATCGAGGAAGCGGCAAAGCGCGCCAAGATCCACGATTATATCGAAACGCTGCCCGAAGGCTACGATACTTGGGTGGGCGAACGCGGCGTGCAGCTTTCCGGCGGGCAGCGGCAGAGGATCTCCATCGCGCGGGCGTTTCTGAAAAATCCGCCCATACTCATTCTGGACGAGGCGACCAGCGCGCTCGACAACATCACCGAAACGCAGATACAAAGTTCCCTCAACGAACTGAGCGCGGGCAGAACGGTGATCGCGGTGGCGCACCGCCTGTCTACGATCCGCCACGCCGATCAGATCATCGTACTGGAACACGGACGGGTAGAGGAGATCGGCACGCACGAAGAACTCGTGGCGAAGAACGGCAGATATGCCGAAATGCTCGGCGAAAAGATCAACGCGTAAACCGTATGCAGACGAAGGGGTGCGCCCATTTGGCGCGCCCCTTCGGTTAAAAGCCGTTTTTTATAGTTTTTCCGCCGGATTTTTAAGGTAATCGCCGGAATGCCGTGGTATAATAAGATAAAAACGGAAGGCGGTGATTTTATGGAAAACTACGACGTGATCGTGTGCGGATCGGGCCCTGCGGGCATCGGGGCGGCGATAACGGCAGGAAGATGCGGGGCAAAAACCCTGCTGATCGAAAAGGACGGCGCGGTCGGCGGTGTCGCCACCACAGGACTGATGAGCCATTGGACGGGAACTGCCGACAGCCCCCTTTATAAAGAGATCCTCGCGCGTTCGTGCGCGGAAGAAGGGCGGCCGTTCGATGAAAACGCCATCTATATCGATCCGGAACGCCTGAAAATCCGGTTTCTGAACATGCTCGAAGAGGCGGGCGTTGCCATCCGGCTATATACCTTCGTTTCCGGCGCGATCAAAGAGGGGGATACGGTTTGCGGCGTCAAAACGATCAGCAAAAGCGGGAAGGAACGCTTTTACGCGCACACCGTGATCGACGCCACGGGGGATGGCGACGTCGCGTATTTTGCCGGCGTTCCCTATACTTACGGAAGGGAAAGCGATCAAAAGGCGCAGCCGATGACCGTGATGTTCAAGGTCGGCGGCGTGGATTATTCCAAGCATACGTTTGTCGGCAGTTTCGAAACGCTGTTTCCCACGGCAAAAGGGGAATTGCAGGCGTTGGGGAAACAACATCTGCCTTTCCCCGCGGGGCATGTTTTGCTGTATCGTTCCCCGATAGAAGGGGTCGTTACCTGCAATATGACGAACGTTATCGGCTATGACGGTACGAATGCGGCGGATCTGACGAAGGCGGAAATCGAATGCCGCAAACAGATCCCGAAAATCGTGGATTTTTTGCGCGAATTCGCCCCCGGGTATGAAAATTGTTATCTGCTTTCCTCCGCATCGGTCATCGGCGTAAGGGAAACGAGGCATTTCAAGGG
>CALVUL010000025.1 GCA_944363555.1 uncultured Clostridia bacterium | reverse complement strand
TGAAAACCACAGGTTTTTCCTGTGGTTTTGTTTATTCAAAATTCGCCGCGCGGTGCGGCGCGCACATCGGAAGGGAAACGCCGGCCGTATCTTGATTTCAGCGGTTTTTATACAAATCGTATTCGGCAAAGTCGGCGCCGGCAAGTCTCGATCGGATGATTTTCGCCGCCTCTTCGGAATTATCCATTCCGATCCACTTTCGGTGCATGCTTTCGGCGGCGGCAAGCGCCGTTCCGCCGCCGGCGAAACAATCCAGAACGATGCTGTTTTCATCGGACGACTGCCCGATGATCCGTTTGATCATCTCTTCGTTCTTCTGCGTAGGATACAGCGGATACTGCGGGTCCTTAAACGTCCAGACATCCTGAATTTTTTTCCCGTTGTGATCTTTCGCATATTTCTTGATCCGCGGGTTCCCCGTCGGCGACCATTCGATCAACCCCGCCGCATCCAATTTATCGAATTCTTCGGGGTTTGTGCGCCAGTGCCTGCCTTCCGGCGGCGGCATTCCCCGCCAACTCCGCCCCGTAGGTCCCGCCGCCGTTTCACCGGGCGCGTGCATGGGAATCGTCGTATAATACCCCCTTTCGTCTCGCTTCGTATAACGGGATCTGATTTCCTCCTGCGTCAACGGCTGCGTTATGTCGTTCCAGATGTTTTCTCCGCTTTTTTTGGCGTAAAACAGGATAACGTCCTTTTCGTTCCCGTAAGCGCGGCGGGAAAAATTTTTCGGGTTCGATTTTATTCTGGCGATGTCGTTCTTAAAATTCTCCCTGCCGAAAATCTCGTCGATAACGACCTTGCAGTAATGCCCCGTTTTTATATCGGTATGAAAATAAAAACTGCCCCTTTCGGATAAGAGTTCATGCAGAAGAACGATTCTTTCGCGGATAAATTCGAGATATTCTTCCGGCGAATATTTATCGCTGTAAGCGAGATTTGCCTCTTTCGGCATGCTTACGGCGCGGCGGCGCCCTTCCGATACGCAATAATCCTGATTGGTGTTGAACGGCGGGTCGATATAGATCAAATCGATTTTTCCCGCATAACCGTTATGCAGCAAAAAAAATCAGCCCTTCGAAATTATCGCCGAAAATCAACATCGAGCGATCGGTTTCCGGCTTGAAACGCCATGTGAATTTTTCCGATCCGCGCAGGATCTCGGAAACGCTTTTTTTGTTTTGATAACTGATTTCCATAATCTTTACAGCGAATACAAAAATTCCCGCAGCACCAGCGCGGACATGATCGGCAACGCTTCGTTGTTTTGCAAAAACCGATACAGTTTGCTTTTCCCTTTGATGTATAAAACGCCGTCAGCAATGGCGATTTTCAGTTATCGTTTATAATAACGTTACACATCGATTTTTCCCCGTGCCCGCGGTTCCGCCTGCAAAACGCGGACATTTTCAATTTCGTTTTTAAAACGCGTATTCTCCCGAAGCGGCAAACGCTTTCCCGTAAGGCAAAAGCCATCGGCGGAAATCCGATGGCTTTTGCCTTACGGGAAACTCCCTCCGCCGCAGGCGCCGACGGATACGGCGCCTGCGATGCGGCGAAGTTAAAAGTTTTTATCGATATAGGCGCACGCCGCCAAGGCGGAAACGGCGCCGTCCGCCGCAGCCGTCGTTAACTGGCGGATCTTCTTCGCGCGGCAGTCCCCCGCGGCAAAGACGCCGTCGCAGGAAGTTACGCAGGTTTCATCCGCGGCGATATACCCTTCCTTATCGAGCGCAACGAGATTTTCAAACTTTTTATTGTCGGGCACCTGACCGATCGCCACGAACAGCGCGCCGATACGGTGTTCTTTGATCTCCCCCTTTTCCTTGTAGCGGAATCCTTCCAGTTTGTCTGTGCCGATGTATTCGGTAAGCGCCGTATCGGGTTTCCAGATCACGTTCTTTTTGGAAAGCAGGGTTTTCACCAGCGCCTCGTCGCCGAAAAAGCGGTCGAACAGCGTATAGATATACACTTTGGGGCAATACCCCGAAAGCAGGATCCCGTATTGCAGGGCGGTATTGCCGTCCCCGACGAGGGCGACTTCTTCGCCGGTATAAAACGGTCCGTCGCAGATCGCGCAGTAGGAAATCCCCTTGCCCGTCAGTTCCTCTTCATGCGGAAAACGCAGATGTTTGTGTTTGACGCCCGCCGCGATGATCACGCTCTTCGCCTCGCGTTCGGCATATTCCGTCCTGACCGAAAAGCCCTTTCCCTTCTTTTCCACGGAAAGAACCTTTTCCAATTCGACTTCCGCCCCCAGCGCGGTGATCTGCTCGAACAGCCGGTCCGCAAAATCGCTGCCGGAAATTTCCTTGATGGTGGGGAAATTTTCCACCCGCGGCGAATTGGCGATCTGCCCGCCGAAAGTTTCCTCTTCCAGAACGGTTACGCTTTTGCCGTTCCGTAACGCATACAGCGCGGCGGTCATTCCCGCCGCGCCGGCGCCGATAATGATAATATCGCTCATTTTATTTCCTTAATTGAGGCTTTCCACGTACTTTTTGATGTTGCTCGCGTTCTCGTAACGTTCGAACCCCGTCGGCGTGGGCACGAGCAGGGTAGGCGCCTTTTTTACGCCGAAACTCACCGTTACTTCCTTGTTTTCCTCCGCGTCGACAACCGTATACTTCACCCCCGCTTTATCGAGCATCATCTTGCTCATCTTGCAGTTGGGGCAGGTCTTTGTGGCGAACAGCATGATCTCCGCCGCGGCGGGCGCCGCTTTGGTTTCCGCCCTCACGCCTTCCGCCGCGCAGGCGCAGCGGTCCGCGCCGCGGAAATGCGAGGTTTCGATATTGTAAACCTTGCGGTCTTTGAATTCCTCTCTCTTGCCGTCGTTCCAGTTCTGCACGGGGCGGTAATAGCCCGTGATACGGCTGTACACTTCCGTCGCGCGGCCGCAGTGCGGGCACTTGTAGACTTCCCCCGCGAGATAGCCGTGGTCGGCGCATACGGAATAGGTGGGCGACATCGTATAATACGGGAGTTTATAGTTTTCCGCGATGGTCCGCACGAGGTTTGCCGCCGCGCGCCAATCGGGCAGTTTCTGACCGAGGAAGGCGTGGAACACCGTACCGGAGGTATAAAGCGTCTGCAAATCGTCCTGAATGTCGAGGGCGCTGAAAATATCGTCCGTATAGCCGACGGGCAGGTGCGACGAATTCGTATAGTACGGGCGTTCGTTGTTCTCCGTTGCCGTAATGATGTCGGGATAGCGTTTTTTATCGTGTTTCGCAAGGCGGTAGGACGTCGATTCCGCAGGCGTCGCTTCAAGGTTGTAAAGATCGCCGTACAGTTCCTGATAATCGGAAAGACGCTCGCGCATGAAATTCAGCACGTCCTGCGTGAACTTCTGCGATTCGGCGTGCGTTAAATCCTTTTTCAGCCACTTCGCGTTGAGGCACGCCTCGTTCATACCCACGAGCCCGATGGTCGAAAAATGGTTGTTGAAGGTGCCGAGATAACGCTTGGTGTAGGGATACAGACCCGCGTCGAGCAGTTTGGAAATGGTGTTGCGCTTGACTTTGAGCGAGCGCGCCGCGATGTCCATCATGCGGGAAAGGCGTTTGTAAAATTCGTCCTCGTCCTTGGAAAGATAGGCGATGCGCGGCATATTGATGGTTACCACGCCCACCGAACCGGTGCTTTCGCCGCTGCCGAAATAGCCGCCGCTCTTCTTTCTGAGTTCCCGCAAATCGAGGCGCAGCCGGCAACACATCGAGCGCACGTCGCTCGGTTCCATGTCGGAATTGATGTAATTGGAAAAATACGGCGTGCCGTATTTCGCGGTCATCTCGAAAAGCAGTTTATTGTTTTCCGTTTCCGACCAGTCGAAATCCTTGGTGATGGAATACGTCGGGATAGGATACTGGAATCCCCTGCCGTTGGCGTCGCCTTCGATCATGATCTCGATAAACGCCTTGTTGACCATCGCCATTTCCTTGACGCAGTCTTTATATTTGAAATCCATCTCCTTGCCGCCGACGAGCGCGGGCAGTTCCGCCAGATCGTTGGGCACCACCCAATCGAGCGTGATGTTGGTGAACGGCGACTGCGTGCCCCAGCGCGACGGCGTGTTGACGCCGTACACGAAGGACTGGATGCACTGCTTGACTTCCTTATAGGTGAGATTATCCACCTTTACGAAAGGCGCAAGATACGTATCGAAAGAGGAAAACGCCTGCGCGCCCGCCCATTCGTTCTGCATGATGCCGAGGAAGTTGACCATCTGATTGCACAGCGTGGAAAGATGCGACGCCGGCGAACTGGTGATCTTCCCGGGAACGCCGCCAAGCCCTTCCTGAATGAGCTGTTTGAGCGACCAGCCCGCGCAGTAACCCGTGAGCATGGAAAGATCGTGGATGTGGATATCCGCGTTCCTGTGCGCCTGATTGATCTCCTCGTCATAGACCTCCGTCAGCCAGTAGTTGGCGGTGATCGCGCCGCTGTTGGAGAGGATCAGCCCGCCCACCGAATAGGTCACGGTCGAATTCTCCTTGACCCGCCAGTCGGTCGCCTTCACATAGCTGTCCACCAGCTTCTTGTAGTCGAGCAGCGGGCTCTTCA
>CALVUL010000024.1 GCA_944363555.1 uncultured Clostridia bacterium | reverse complement strand
CCTTCTTCGTCCGCACGGGTCTTTTCCCACGCGGCGGCATACGATACTCTGCAGTTTTTCATAAACCGATCTTCACGCCGGCAAACGCGAGATCCGCGTTGAGCGCGGCGCCGTTCACGGCGGCGTTCTCCGTTTCCACGGCGATCCCCGTAACCGCGCCGAGGTCCGCCCAGTCTTCGAGGTCCGCGCGGATGAGCACGGGGATCACCCCGCCGCCCTGCGGCAGAAGGAGTTCCCTGACCTGATGTCTGCCCGAAGCGGAAGTGAGATACAGCCAGATCTTGACGTCCCGCCCGCTTTCGTTGCGAAGATATACGGTCAGCGTGCGCGCGCCGCCGAGATCGAGGGAAGTTTCCCCCGTTACGGCGAACGGGATCTCCGCTTTGGGGATAAAGAGCGCGTCCTCCACGGTGTCCCCCGTATGTTTGCCGGCGACGGTGAGGGAAAGTTCCCCTTCCGTAACGGCAGCAACGCCGCCTTCCGTCATCGTAACGCCTTCCGCCGTTTGCGGCGTGTATACCGCGGCGCCTCGCGCGACGAAGAGTTTCACGCTTTCGCCGTCCAGCGTGCCTTCGACATAGTTTTCCGCCGCGGAAAGCGGCACGGAAACGGTATATGTTTTTCCGTCCTTTACCGCAGCCGCGTCGGCGGGAACGAAATTCCCTTCCGCATACAGCGTAACCGTCGCCGCGGAACCGCTGTTTTCCACGTCCGTAACGAGAACGCCCGCGTCGAGATCGCCCGCGAGCATGGCGAGCATCTCCTCGCGCACCGCGTCGAAATTCGCGGCGCCGTCATAAGTTTGCGTGCCGACGTACAGGCGTTCGTAGAAGGTGCCGAGCACGGCGTCGACATCCATCGCAATCCCCTTTTCCGCGGCATAAGCGGAAAGTTTTTCTTCCAGCGCGCCCAGCAGTTCGTATTCCTCGATGCCGTCGCGAATCCGTTCGAGCCGCATGGAAGGCAGAGGTCCGTCGTGATCGTACTTCGCGCCCGGGTAAAGCAGGCAGCCGTCCCCCGAAGGGAAGTCGGTTTCCGTATACACGTCCTGCCCGTCGTCGGCATAGGCGACGCCCCAGTACAGGTTGCCGGCGATATTGTAATCGCGCTGCATCCAGCTCATCACGCGGGCGGAGAGCGGATTGGTATCGATGTGATAAGTCGGCTGCGGATACGTGGGGATGTTCGCCGTGTACCACCACATTTCCTTAACGCCGTACTTCTCCGCGGCGGCGTAAAGCGTATCGCGGAATTCCGGTTCGAAAATGTCCGTCTTGGGGCACCAGATGCCCGTGTTGACGAGCAGTTTGCCCTCGTTGGTCGCGGGGTTTTCCGGATCGTCCGTCGCGGCGGTCAGAAAGGTATCCTCTTCGGTGAGGGGATCGACGATGGGTATATCCCGTATCGCCTGCGCGGCGGCTTCGGCGCTGTCGAAACAGGCGATGTAGCCGGCGTACTTTTCCGGATTCGCCAGCACTTCCTCCGCGGCGCTTTCCAGCGTGCTTTTCAGGTTGTTGTTGGAGGAAATATCCGTCGTCCAGCTTCCGTTCAGATCGGTTTCGTCCCCGTTTTTGATGACGAGTTTGGAAAGATAATTTTTGCCGTTTTCACACGCCTCCGCCAGCGCGAGCACCTGCTCCCTTGCCACAGCCATGCTCGGCACGCTGCCGTTGCCCCGCGTGGAGGCGGGCAGGCCGTAGGTGGAAACCTTGGGATCGTCGTAATATTCTTCGATCGACTCGACGAAATAGGAAACGTCCTTATAACTTTCGATGGGAATGTTGTAGGCGTTGATGCGGTATTCGAGCAGGAAGTCGTAATACTTGCGCTGCATTTCCACCGTGGAATCGAGTTCGCCGTAGTTGAACGTATAATCGTTCCGCATGAGAAAGAGTGAACGCATGGTGTTTTCGTCGGAAAGCGTATAATCGTATACCTTGACGGAAACGGGAACTTCCTTCGTCTGCCCGCCGGCGTTCAGCGCGAACGTGCCGGTGTAAACGCCCGCCGCGGCATCCTCGGGGATATACAGGGAAACCCAAAGCCCACGCGTTTCGCCCGCGGGAACGACGTTTTCCCCCGCGCCGCTCCAAAGATCCTGCGGGATGAGCCCGTCGGGGTAGATACCCGCCGGATACGGGCTGGCGTAAATGCTTTCCTTATTGTAAGCGGGGTCGTTTTCCGTTTCGGTGATCATGTAATAATTTTCCCCGTAAACGGTGAAATTTTCCTTTCCGATCACGTTTTCCCCGCTCGTGAGATCGGCGGTTTCCAGCGAAACGCCGCTCACATCGGTTTCTTTTGCCGTGATGAAGATCTGCGCGCTTTCGTATTCGTTTTTCACGCCCGTGAAGATCAGGGCGCTTTCCGTGCCGACGGCGTCCCCGTCCGCCCGAAGGGTGACGGTGGAACGCGCGTACGATACGCCGTATTCGGCGGCTGCCGGAGTCTTGTCGCATCCGACGGCGCTCAAGACGAAAGCGGCAGCGAGCGCCAACGCAATGAGTTTTTTCTTCATATCATTTCCTCCCTTGATTTATACGAGACCCGCGTTTTTCAGCATGTTCTGCCACGTGGTTCTGTCCGAATAGTATGCGAGGGTTTCCTCGTAGATCTCTATTCCCGTCAGCCTCGACGCCGTCTGCGCGGGGTTCAGCCCCACCACGCGGTCGATGATGGGCGTGGACTGCGAATAGAACGTTTTCGCGCCGCCGGCATAGACGATGGCGTGGTTATCCGATTCCGCAAACGTGCGCGTATACTCGTTAAAGAGTTCCATCTTGGTCTGCTGGAATTCGCTCAGCGTATCGAAAGCGTCGAAATAATCGATGGGATAATCGCTGTTGAGGGGCGCGGTGGTCGAACCGGAATATTCCAGCAGCAGTTCCTGCGCCTGCTTGCTGAAATAGAACTGGATGAAATCCTTCGCCTCTTCCGCCATATCGCTGTACACGGGGATGAACATATCCGAACTGTCCTTGCCGATCAGGTTGCGCGCCTGCCGCACTTCCTCGATATCATCATCGCTCACGCCGGCGGGTTTTACATCCGTCTTGCCGTCCACATAGTCGATGACGTCGCGCAGGGTCTGTTCCTTCTGCTCGGCCGTACCCTCGAAGGAAGTCAGTCTGTTCACGATGGAACTGACCAGGGGCACGTGCATCACGCCGAGGCTCACTTCGCCCGGGGCGAAATTGCCGATCATTTCCTGTTCGATCCAGTCCCCCGTGGGGATCATCAGTCCGTTGCCTTCCAGAAAGTGCAGCTGACCCTGCGTGAACGTGTATGTTGAGGACTGCGGATCGCAGAACCCGTTCTCGTATTTCGTCAGTTCGGTGAACACTTCCATCGCCGCGTATCTGCCGGCGGAAGCGTAATTCTGCCAGCCGTTTTCGTAAGAACCGTTGTATTTGCCCGTAAAGAAATTGCGGAAGGATTCCAGCCCGTCGTACTGCGCCCACCAGTGGTTGTACGTCCAGCGCCAGTACCCGTTGTTGCCGCAGTAAACGATGGGATATTCCTCGATCTCGTCGTTATCGCGCACATATTCGCAAAGTTCGATGAGTTCGTCCGTCGTTCTCGGCACTTCAAGATTGTATTCTGCAAATTTATCCGTGTTGTAGATCAGCCCCGCGAGGTTGGAAATATACGGAATGAAATAATTTTTGCCGTCTTTGTCGAAGATGCTGTCCTCATACTTATCCGGATCGAGCAATTCCTTGATCGTGATGCTCACCGGTTCGCCGTTTTCATCGGTATAACCTTCCGCTTCGCGTTCGAAAACCTCGGTGATGTCGAGCATCGGGCGGGCGTAATCATAGCCCTTGATGGCGTTCACGCCGCGGTTCAGCATGGTGTAATACGACGCGTTGCCCATATAGATGTCCACGGGGTTGTTTTCCGGTCCCGAAGGCAGGGTGGTATCGATATACGAACTGACCGCCGTCGGCTTGACTTCCGTTTCGATCCCCGTTTTTGCGGTAAACGCTTCGGCGATCTTCACGCACCACTGATAGCCGTTCCCGACGTTCGCCACGCTGATGAGCAGCACGCCGTCGTAATTTTCCGACGGAGCGACGCATGCGCTTGCCCCCGTCCCGATGAGCAGCGCGGTGGCGAAACAAAGCAGTTTCTTCCATATTTTTTTCATCTTGATCTTCCTCCTTTTACGGCATAAGCCGCGCGATTTATTTTTCCGCTCAGCCTTTCAAGCCGCCTGCGGTTACGTTTTCCATGATCTTATCCTGAAAAATGGCGAACAGCACGAGACAGGGAATCATACTCATCACCACGCCGGCAAAATACACCGGTTCGTTGGAGCGGTAGGTGAGTTCCAAGCGGTAATAATACAGCCCCGTTGCCAGAACGGGCATTTTATCGAGATACAAAAGCGGCGTATAATAATCGTTCCAATAGTTGATGAAACAGCGGATGGCGAGCGCGACGATGGGCGCTTTCGCCAAGGGCAGCATCACCGAAAAGAACGTTTTGATATGCCCGCCGCCGTCGATGAACGAGGCTTCCGCATAGTTCCAAGACAGCGTTTTGAAATACGACATCAAAATGATGAAGTGCATGCCGAACCCGCTGAACGCAGGGAGCAGGATAAGCGGCGAATTGACGAGATTGAGATCGTAACGCAGTTTGTAGGACGCCGCCAGCCCGCCGATGATGGGTATGATCATCGTGAGGATCACGATGGAATACATGATCTTTTTCAGGCGGAAATTGTAGCGCGCGAACACATAACTGGTCATACAGCAGGCGAGCAGATGGCAGAACGTGGAGCCGAGCGCGTACCACAGGGCGTTGCCGATCATGCCGATCATGTTCACGCTGTTGTATTCGAGGGCGGTGAACGCCTCTATGTAATTGCGGAATATCCACTGTTCCGGCAGGGCGAGGGGCGCGCGGTAAAATTCGCGGTTGGTTTTGAGCGACGACATGCCGATCCAGAAAAACGCGTACAAAATGGTCAGCGCATAGATGAAGAAGATGACGAACGCAACGCCGAAAGCGATCTTCTCCCCCGCACTGCGGCGGCGGTCCTTCGCGCCGAGCCTGTGTCTTTTATGCAGCGCTCTGAGCGCTTTGCTGTTATCGATTGCCCTTTCCATAACGATCCTCCTTAAAATTCCACGTCGGCATAAACTTTTCCGGTGAGCCAACGCGTGATCATGACGATCGGGAAGGTAAACGCCGTGAGCACCAGACCGAGCGCCGCGGGCGCGTTGTATTGATTCTGCAACTGGACCTGATCGTAGATATAATAGGAAAGCGTGTAGGTTTCGCCGCTGCCGCCCGTCAGCAACAGAACGGGACCGGACGCCGTGAGCACTTCGGAGGCGGCGCAGATAATGATCGTGGAAAGCGTGGGCCAGATCATCGGAAAGGTGATGGAGAAAAGTTCACGCCAGAACCCGACGCCGTCCAAGAGCGCGGCTTCCACCGTCTCGTCCGGAATACGCGCCATCGCGCCGCCGATGAGAAGCAGATTGACGGAAAAACCCGTCCATAAATTATAGAACAACAACGCCCACATGGCGTATTCTTTGGAATTGAAAAACGCCGGCACCGATTCCGCGTGCGTGAGCGCCTGATAAAGCATCCCGACGGGGCCGTTCGCGTCCAGCAGATATTTGTACAGCGTGGTCATCACGACGCTCGACACGATGGAAGGCACGTAGAACATAAAGCGGAAATAACTTTTCAGCGCGATGCGCTTGTAAAAGAAAAAGGACAGGAAAAGCGACAGCGGCAGGATCACGCCGTTGTCGAAAATGAAAAAGATCAGCGTATTCCTGATGGACTGGTTGAGCATTTCCCCGCCTTTCCACAGTTTCTGAAATACCTGTACGAAATTATCCGCGGTAAAAAAATAACTGCCGTCCGGATTGGACTGCTGAAACGCGAGCAGTATGGAAGAAAAATTGCAGTAAACGTAAAAGATGAGAAAGTTGCACACCGGTATGAACAGCATAAAGATGATGAACCCCGTTTCCTTCCTGCGGCGCGCCCCTGCCGACGCGGCTTTTTTGCCGTTCGGATAGAGTTTGTGATTGACGGCTACGGAAACGCCGTAAAAGGTGTCCTTAACCTTCCTTCTCGCTTTTTCAAACCATGTCGGTTCGACCCTTTCCCTGTTTCTCATAAGTTCCCAAACGGCGTACCGGATTTCGGGCAGCGCTGCCCGTACGCCGTTCTCCTGCCCCCGCGGAGCGCGATCGCCCCGCCCTTTCAACTGTATTGTATCACAGTTATACCGCCAAAGACATAAGACATCAACACAAATCTTGTAAAATTTAAACCAACCGATATAAGGGCTTTCGGGGGGCGTTTTTGTGCGGTCATTCCTTGTTTTATCCGTGAAAAATTTGCGGTTTCAGCCGAAAAAACGCGGCTTTTTACGCAAAAATCACACTTTTTGCAGAGCGGCGCAGTCGTGCGCCGCAAGGCGGATAACAAGCGCGTTTTCCGTTGCGGAACAGTAAATATCGGAAAAAACATCCCTGTATTTTCCGTTCTCCGCAACGACGCGGAAGGCGCGCTCTTCCTCCGTAAAATTGAAGATATAAATCTGCTTTTCCTTGCGCCATACCGCGGGAAGTTCCCCCTCGTCGGCGGTCGGCTGCGCCGGCGTAAAGTCGGCGGCGGCAAGCGTGCGTTTCACAAGATCCAGCCCTGCCGCGTTGAGTTTATCCGCCCTGTCGCCCAAAAAGATCGAAGAACCGCTCATCAGCACGGCGGCGCACCAGCACTTTGCTTCCCGATAGGAAAAATCGGCGCCGTCGCGCCAGCGGAAAGCGGCGCTCGGAGCGGCGGCGTATTTCCCCGCCGACGGATTGAGAACGTTTAAAAAAGGATCGTCGGAAGTATCCTTTCCCCGCACGACGAGATAATCAATGTCGTTGCGGTAAATTACGCCGTTCGCCGCGCACACCGGCAGCAGGCAGGCAAGGCAGGCTTTGATGTGTTTCCACGTGTTGTGGATGTCCACGCCCGTCCTGCGGGAATCGACGAACCCGCCCGTACCGTAAGGCAGATTGCACCCCATGATGTGGCTCCCTTCCGGCACGCATTCGCGCACGATGTCGATCAGGCGGCGGAGCGCGTCGTACGGGCCCGCCTGCCTGTCGTAAAAACGGCGGGCCGAGTAGAGCAGATTGGCAAGAAAATCGAGTTTGTAAAAGGTAAAGCCGTAAGAGGCGAGGCGGGTAAACGTTTCGCGCAGAAACGCCTCGCCGTCCGGATGGGTAGGATCGAGCACATACATATCCTCGTCGGTCACGGGATCGCCGTATTCGTCACGCACGAGAAAGTCGTTGCGCCGCATCACCGTTCCCGAAAGGATGTGCAATCGCGTGGGCGCGACCCAGATGCCCGCTTCGAACCCGCAGGCGCGGATACGATCCGCGGTGTGTTTCAGCCCGTGCGGATAGCGCGCCCCGCACAGCCAGTCCCCTTCGCGCTGCTGCCACCCGTCGTCGAGCGCGATGTATTTCAATTTGCCGCCGATCTCCCCGTTTTCAGCCAGAAACGACGCTTGGCGGGCTACGTCCTCCTCCGTGGCGGAAGTGAAATAATAATCCCACGTGCTCCACCCCGTAGGCGCGGGAAGATCTTTCTTTTTTTCCCCCGCCGCGCGGCGGAAGGCTTCGGGATACGCCATGCCGGAAAATATTTGCCACGTTTCGCTTTCCTTTTCCCCTTCGAAGGAATCCGGAAATACGGTGTCCGCGGCAAACTTCGCCGTTTCCCCGTCCCTTTCGATTGCGATCGAGGAGGCGAAACGGCAGGGAAGTTCGTTGCACATCGAAAGGGCGTTTTCCGGTTCGTCCGCCGCGTAAAGGGAAAAGAAATCCTCGCTCGTCTCCGTTTCCTTCAAGGCGCACGGCGGGTAGATCCCCCACCGCATCGGTGCATAGATCAGAAAACGCGACTTCGGTGGGCAGGGCGCTTCCCCTTCAAAAAGCACGATGCGCCGGATGCGGCAGTTTGCCGTTTCTCCCGAAAAGCGCCCGCGGCAAAGCCTTCTGTCCGCCGTCCGGACAAAGGAAAATTCGCCGCACAACCCGCCGAATTTTACCGAAAGAACGAGCGAATCCGCCGTTTCCCGCAAAGAAATCCCGTCCGCGTCTTTCAGCCGCAATCTGCCGCCGTCGGCGAGGTCCGCCCCGCAGTCGAGAAAAGAAAACCCTAAAATACCGCCTATTTTTTTCCGTTTTTCGTCATACATCTGAAAAATACGCCCCTTTTTCGTCGGTGTTTTCAGTTTCATTTTATCATATCCGCAAAGATTTTTCCGTTTGCTTTGAAAGATGTATTTGTATAAAACAAATGAAAATAATCGCAAAATCGAAGTTTTTACCGCAATTTCATCGTTTGGCGTCAACCCGCCCCGCGGAGGGTTCGGGAGGCAAAAAGCAAAGCAGCCCGCCCCGACTTTTCCGTCGGGGCGGGCTGCTTTGCGAAAAAACGCATTTTCCTCCTTCGACACAGCGTTTCCCGAATACCG
>CALVUL010000023.1 GCA_944363555.1 uncultured Clostridia bacterium | reverse complement strand
TTGCTCGTACTTCCAATGCCCCGAATGTACATTATCCCCTTCGATTTGATGCGGCGCGGTTGCGCTGCCTAACAAAAAATCTTCGGGCAACGTAAAATCGGGCAAATTAAATATGTCAAACATTTTCTCCGTTTCCCCTTATTTTGCGTTTTTGGCGTTGATATAGGGAATCAACCCGCCCGCTTGAATGATGTTTTGCATAAATTCGGGGTACGGTTCGCCTTTATAGGACTTGCCCGTCGTTTCGTCGGTGATGACGCCGGTATCGAAATCGACGGAAACCTTATCCCCCGCGGAGATCCCCTTGACCGCCTCTTCGCATTCGATGATCGGCAGCCCGATATTGATGGCGTTGCGGTAAAAAATGCGCGCGAAGGTGGAGGCGATGACGCAGCTTATGCCCGACGCCTTGATGGCGATGGGCGCGTGCTCTCTCGAAGAGCCGCAGCCGAAGTTCTTATCCGCCACGATGATGTCGCCCTCTTTTACGTTCTTCACGAAATCCTTGTCGATATCCTCCATGCAGTGCTTGGCGAGTTCCGCCGGCACCGAGGTGTTCAGATACCTTGCCGGAATGATGACGTCGGTATCGACGTTGTCGTTATACCTGAAAACTTTTCCGCATACTTTCATGGTTTTATCCTCCTCTTACAGTCCCAATTCTTCCGGCGCGGAGATCTTCCCCGTGACGGCGCTCGCCGCCGCCACCGCGGGGCTTGCGAGATACACTTCCGAATCGACGTGGCCCATTCTGCCGACAAAGTTGCGGTTGGTCGTGGAAACGGCGCGTTCGCCCGCCGCCAGAATGCCGAGGTGCCCGCCGAGGCACGGCCCGCAGGTCGGGAAGGAGAAGATCGCGCCGGCGTCGATGAAAATATCCACCAGCCCTTCGTCCACCGCCTGTTTGTAGATCTTCTGCGTGCCGGGGATGATGATGGCGCGCACGCCCTTCTTCACGCGCCTGCCCTTTAAGATCTTCGCCGCCGTGCGCAGATCGGAAATGCGCCCGTTCGTGCACGAACCGATGACCACCTGATCGATCGCCACGTCGCCCGCTTCGTCGATGGTGCGGGTGTTATCGGGAAGGTGCGGGAACGCGACGGTTTCTTTGATGGCGGAAAGGTCGATATCGTACACCTTTTCGTATTCCGCGTCCTCGTCCGCCTTGACGACGGTATAGGGTTTGGAAGAATGTTCCCTGATATATTCGATCGTCTGTTCGTCCACTTCGAAGATGCCGTTTTTCGCGCCCGCCTCGATCGCCATGTTCGCCATGCACAGCCTGTCGTCCATGGAAAGGGATTTTAAGCCTTCGCCGGAAAATTCCATGCTCTTATAGAGCGCGCCGTCCACGCCGATCATGCCGATGATGTGCAAAATGACGTCCTTGCCGCTCACCCAGCCGTTTAATTTTCCTTTGAGGTTGAATTTCAGCGCCGCGGGGACTTTGAACCACGCCTTTCCCGTCGCCATGCCCGCCGCCATATCGGTGCTGCCGACGCCGGTGGAAAAGGCGCCCAGCGCCCCGTAGGTGCAGGTATGCGAATCCGCGCCGATGACGAGGTCCCCCGCCACCACCAGCCCCTTTTCGGGGATGAGGGCGTGCTCGATGCCCACTTCGCCGATCTCGAAATAGTTCGTAATGTCCATTTTTCTGGCGAATTCGCGGATGTATTTGCACTGCTCCGCCGCCTTAATATCCTTGTTGGGCGTGAAGTGGTCGGGCACGATCGCCACCTTGTCCTTGTCGAACACCTTGTCCGTGCCGAACTTCCGAAACTCCGTTACCGCCACCGGAGAAGTGATGTCGTTGCCGAGCACCAGATCGAGATCCGCCTCGATGAGCTGCCCCGCCTTCACGGCGTCGAGGTGCGCGTGGCGCGCCAGAATCTTCTGCGTCATTGTCATTCCCATAGTCTATGTATCCTCCCGTTGAGTTTTCCTTTCTTCATCCTTGATGAGTTTATATTCCAGCGCGTCCGTCATGGCGATAAGACTCGCCTCGATGATGTCGCGCGAAACGCCGACTGTCGTCCAAACGTCCTTTTCGTCGCTGCTTTCGATAAGCACCCGCGTGATCGCGGAACTCGTTTCCCTGCTGTCCAGAATGCGCACCTTGTAATCGGTCAGGCGGAATTCTTTCAGCGACGGATAAAACCGTTCGAGGGCTTTTCGCAGCGCCACGTCCAGCGCGTTTACGGGGCCGTTGCCCTCCGCGCCGGTGATCTCCGCGCTGTCGTTCACGCGCACCTTCACGATGGCCGCCGCCGGCGCGAAATCCTCGCCGACGCGCTGCTCGCCGATGGTCTTGAACTTTTCCAGCGAGAAAAACGGCTTATACGTGCCGAGCTGCTTGCGGATCAGCAGTTCGAAAGACGCGTCCGCCCCCTCGAACTGGTATCCTTTATATTCCATTTCCTTGATCTTTTCGATGATCTTCGCCGTAACGGGGCTGTCCTTGGTAACGGAGGGCTCCACGGCGCGGATCTTTTCCAGCACCGTGCTGCGCCCCGCCACTTCGCTCATCAAAAACCGCCGCTCGTTCCCCACCAGATCGGGGGAAACGTGCTCGAAAGACCTGCTCGATTTGTTCACGCCGTCGATGTGCATGCCCGCCTTGTGCGCGAACGCCGATTTGCCGACGTACGGCATGCCGCGGCTCAGCCGCACGTTGGAAATTTCCGCCACCCTGCGGCAAAGGGAAGTGAGTTCCTTCAAATCGCCCGCCGCGCACCGCACGCCGCGCTTTAATTGCAGATCGGCGATGACGGCGGAAAGATTGGCGTTGCCGCAGCGTTCGCCGTAGCCGAGCAGCGTGCCCTGCACATGCCCCGCGCCGGCGGACACCGCCGCAAGGGAGTTGGCGACGCCGCAACCCGTATCGTCGTGGGCGTGGATCCCCACTTCGCACTTGATTTCCGCCTTTACGGCTTTGACGACGGTTTCGATCTCGTCGGGAAAGCAGCCGCCGTTGGTATCGCAGAGGGAAACGACGTCCGCCCCAGCGCGCTCCGCCGCAAGGACGGTTTCCATGGCGTACGCGGGGTTGTGCTTATAGCCGTCGAAAAAATGTTCCGCGTCGTAAATGACGATCTTGCCCCGCGCTTTCAGATACGCCACCGTTTCCGCGATCATGGCGAGGTTTTCTTCCTTCGTCGCCCTGAGGATCTCCGTTACGTGGAAATCCCACGATTTGCCGAAGATGCTCACCGCTTTCGTGCCGGCGTTGACAAGGGCGTTCAGATTCGCGTCCTCCTCGCAGGCGGTGTTTTTGCGCCGCGTGGAGCCGAACGCCGTGAGCACGGCGTTTTTAAATTCGATTTCCGCCGCTTTTTTGAAAAACTCGATGTCTTTCGGGTTGGAAGCGGGGTTGCCCGCCTCGATATACGCCACGCCAAGTTCGTCGAGGGCGCGGCAGATGTTGATCTTATCCGATACGGAAAAGGAGATGCCTTCCGCCTGCGCGCCGTCGCGCAGGGTGGAATCGAGAACGGTTATCGTTTTCATTTCAGACCTGCTCCGCGAGTTTTTTGTCGTTGATCATGTTGTTGATCGCCGCGACATAGGCGCGGACCGCCGCCTCCACGATGTCGAGACAGACCGCGTGCCCGTTATACACCTTGCCGCCCGATTTGATCTTGACGGTAACTTTGCCCTGCGCGTCCGTGCCGCCGGTAACGGCGTCGATGAGGAAATCGACGAGTTCGAAATCCTCCCCGCCGACGATCTTTTTGATGGCGGAATAAGACGCGTCTATCGGCCCGAATTTCGAAGAGGTAACCGCTTCCATCTCCTCGCCCGCCTCGTTCAAAAGGCGCACGGCGCTCGTCGTCGTAATGGTGTTGCCCACGTTGATGACGAAACGATCGAGTTTGAAACTCTCGTGGATCTTCATGATCTTCTTGTGCACGAGGGCTTCCAGATCGAGGTCGGATACGCTCTTCTGCCTGTCGGCGAGCACCTTGAATTCCTCGAAGAGTTCGGCGAGTTCCTCCTTGCTCACGGTAAAGCCCATCTGCCTGAGTTTGTCCTCGAGGGCGTGTTTTCCGCTGTGCTTGCCGAGCACCATCTTGTTTTCCGTGAGCCCGATGGATTCGGGGGTCATGATCTCGTAGGTTTCGCGGTTCGCCAGCACGCCGTGCTGGTGGATGCCCGATTCGTGGGCGAAGGCGTTTTCCCCGACGATCGCCTTGTTGGGCTGCACCTTGACGCCGGTGATCGCCGTCAGCAGTTTGCTGGTCTTGAAGATCTGCGTGGTATCGATGCCGGTATCCGCGCCGAACGCGTCCCTGCGGGTTTTGAGCGCCATCACCACTTCTTCGAGGGCGGTGTTTCCGGCGCGTTCGCCGGTGCCGTTGACGGTGCATTCCACCTGATCGGCGCCGTTCATGACCGCCATCAGCGTATTCGCCGTAGCCATACCCAGATCGTTGTGGCAGTGCACCGAAACGGTTACCTTGTCGATGCCCTTGGCTCTTTTACGCACTTCGGCGATGAAGTTGCCGTATTCCACCGGCGTGGCGTACCCCACCGTATCGGGGAGGTTGATGGTCGTCGCGCCCGCCTCGATCGCCGTTTCCACGACTTTGCAGAGAAATTCCATGTCGCTGCGGGAGGCGTCTTCCGCGGAAAACTCCACGTCCTCGCAAAGGCTTTTTGCGTACGAAACCATCTCTTTGCAGGAGGCTATCACCTGTTCGCGGGTCATTTTGAGTTTGTATTCCATGTGCAGATCGCTCGTCGCCAAAAACACGTGGATGCGGGGACGGACCGCGTCCCTGACCGCCTCGTACGCCGCGTCTATATCCTTTTTCACCGCCCGCGCCAGCGACGCCACCACGGCGTTTTTCACCACCGAGGCGATGCCCTTGACCGCGGCGAAATCGCCGGGAGAGGAGATGGCGAAACCCGCCTCGATAACGTCCACGCCCAGCGCGTCGAGCTGCGCCGCCATTTTGAGTTTTTCGCTTAAATTCATGCTGCAGCCGGGCGATTGTTCGCCGTCGCGCAGCGTCGTATCGAATATCTTGATCCTACGCATTGTCTTCGCTCCTTTCTTCTTCGCTGAACACCGTTTCCCCCCGTTGCAGAGCCGCCAGCCCCGTGCGCACGATCTCGAGGATCGTGAAGGGCTCGAGCATCCTTAAAAACGCGGTGAGTTTGTTGGCGTCCCCCGTCGCTTCCAAAACGAGCGAACCGGCGGATACGTCCACCACGTGCGAACGGAAAATATTGGAAATTTCCAAAATCTCCGCGCGGGTATCCTTCGTGGTCTTTACCTTGACGAGGAGAAGTTCGCGGTACACGGATTTTTCCTGTTTCAGGATCTCCACCTTGATGACTTCCACGAGTTTGCTCACCTGCTTGGTGATCTGGTCGACGATGTATTCGTCGCCGCACACCACCACCGTCATGCGGGAGAGTTTGGCGTTTTCCGTCACGCCCACGGTGAGGCTTTCGATGTTATAGCCCCTTCGCGCGAACAGCCCGCTCACGCGGCGCAGCACGCCCGAATGGTTTCTTACAAGAACCGATAAAACGTATTTGTTCATGTTCTCCTCCTTTTTTTGGCGGCGTTTTGCGGATAATAAAAAAATCTCCGCCGCAAAATAGTAAATATTTTGGGACGAAGATGATGCTACGCGTTACCACCCAAATTGACCGCCGGAACGGCCCGCTCAGCAGGGTTTGCACCCCCGACTTCTAACGGTGTCTTACGCCGTACGTCCATACTGCCGAAAGGGTTCCGGACGTCTGCTCCGAAGGGAGAAGGATCTTTCCGCGCCGCCCGCTCGCACCGACCGCGGGCTCTCTGAAAGCCGCAGGGCGAAAGATCCGTATGCTTCATCACAGCATTTTATATCCGATTTATTAGATTTTAGCAAAACGGCGGTGTTTTGTCAACGGATTTTAGATAATATCCGCGTTTTTTTTGCAAAGACGGATCACTGGAACTTGACGTGTTCGCCCGTTTCCTCGTATTTCGTCCATTCGCACACGTTGACGGCGTGATCGCCGATGCGCTCGAAATATTTGGCGATCATCATCAGCACGAGCGCGTCGTCGGCGTTATCGGGCTTTTCCTTCATGAAGGCGATGAGCCCGTTTTTCACCTCGATGAAAAGTTCATCCATCCGATCGTCCTTCTTCGCCGTTTCGTCCGCCAGTTTTTCGTCGGAAAAGATAAAACTGTCCACGCTGTTTTTCACCATGTCCTTCGCCAAAATGCCCATCATTTTCAGGCGCGCCGCGTCGGCTTTGAGCACCACGCCGCCGTTGGCGGCGATCAGTTCGCCGATATCCCCCGCCTGATCGCCGATGCGCTCTATATCGGTGATGACTTTCAGCGTGGTGGACACCGAGCGGAAATCCGCCGCCACGGGCTGTTCTTTCAAAAGGAGGCGCATGCACATCCTTTCGATATCCATTTCGTATTCGTCCACCTTCTTGTCGCGCGCGTGGATGCCCGCCGCGAGGGCGGTGTCGTTTTCCGTGAGGGCGGTAACCGTCTGATCGATCATGTCCTCCACCAGCACGCACATTTCCTTAAGGGCCATATTCATTTCCGCAAGCCCTTCTTCCAAATATTTTCTCGCACTCATTTTCTGTCCTCCCTCAGCCGAATCTGCCCGTAATGTAATTTTCCGTCTGTTTCTGCTTAGGCGCCGTAAATATCTCGTCCGTGTCCCCATATTCGATCAGATCTCCCAGTAAAAAGAACGCCGTTTTATCCGATATGCGCACCGCCTGCTGCATATTGTGCGTTACGATGACCACCGTAACTTCCTTTTTGAGTTCCATGCAAAGTTCCTCGATCTTCCCCGTGGAAATGGGGTCGAGCGCGCTGGTCGGTTCGTCCATCAAAATGACGTGCGGATTGACGGCGAGGGCGCGGGCGATGCACAGCCTTTGCTGCTGTCCGCCGGAAAGACCCAGCGCCGATTTGTTGAGCCGGTCTTTGAGTTCGTCCCACATCGCCGCCTGTTTCAGGGAACGCTCCACGATCTCGTCGAGCGCGGCGCGTTTTTTGATGCCGAAGGTCCGCGGCCCGTAAGCGATGTTGTCGTAAACGCTCATCGGGAAGGGATTTGGTTTCTGAAACACCATGCCCACGTTGCGCCTTAATTCGTTGACGTCGATATTCCCGTAGATGTCGACGTCCCCGATGCGGAATTCCCCCGTGATCCTGCAGCCCTGCACGAGGTCGTTCATGCGGTTGAAACATTTCAGAAAGGTGCTCTTCCCGCAGCCCGACGGCCCGATAAACGCCGTGATCTTCTTTTCGGGGATCTCGATGCCGATATTTTTGAGCGCCTGAAAATCGCCGTAAAACAAATCGGCGTTCTTTACGCTGATTTGCCCGCCGTACTGCGCGGCGGTCTCGGCGTCAGGCGCCTGTTTTGTCTCTTTTCTTTTTCCGAACAACATTTGTATCTCCTTGTAATTTCTTGGATAATTTCTTTCCCACGAGGTCCGCCGCGAGGTTGAGCAGCAGCACGAGGATGATGAGCACGCACGCCGTGGCGTACGCCTCGTCCATATACCGCCCTTCGCCGGCGAAGGTGTAAAGCGCCACCGCGAGGGTCGTGCCGCCGTTCAGAAAGCCCTTGGGCATGGGCATCACCACGCTGCCCGTGGTGTAAAGGAAGGGGGCGGATTCGCTGATGACGCGGCTCATCGCCAAAATGATCGCCGCGAAGATGCCGGGGAGCGCGCTCGGCAGCACCACTTTGAAGATGGTGCGCACCTTGCCCGCGCCGAGGGCGAGCGAACCTTCCCGCAGACTGTCGGGAACGGATTTCAGGCTCTCCTCCGTGGAACGGACGACGGTAGGCAGCAGCATCAGCGTGATGGTGAAAGACCCCGCCAGAATGGAAACGTGCCTGCCGAACCATACGACGAAGGTAACCATGCCGAAGAGGGCGTACACGATGGAGGGAATGCCGCTGAGAATGTCGATGCATGAGCGGATGATCCTGACCGTTTTACTGCCTTTTTTGGTGTATTCGTTGAGATAGATCGCCGTGGCGATGCCGACGGGCACCGAAACGA
>CALVUL010000022.1 GCA_944363555.1 uncultured Clostridia bacterium | reverse complement strand
AACGGGGTGAGGATCGCTAAAATTTTAAAGGAAGGAAAACTGATTTGAAGGACCTTACCGAAAAAACGCTCGTCAAAAACACGGTTTACGAGGGGAAGATCCTTTCCGTCAGGAACGACGCCGTCCTTCTGCCCGACGGCAGGGAAAGCCGCAGGGAGATCGTGGAGCACAACGGCGGCAGCTGCGTGCTCGCCGCGGAAAACGGCAGGATCCTCTTTGTAAAACAGTTCCGCTACGCCGCGGGGGAAGTCCTCTACGAGATCCCCGCGGGGAAATTGGAAAAAGGGGAGGATCCCGAAAGAACGGCGCTGCGCGAACTGGAAGAAGAATGCGGGCTGATCGCCCGTTCCGCCGAACTCCTTTACGAAACCTACCCCACCCCGGGGTACAGCGAAGAGCGCATTTATATCTACCGCTGTTCCTCTTTTGAAAAGGGAAAGCCCCATCCCGACGAGAACGAATTTTTATCCGCCGAATGGATCGGGGAAAGCGAAGTGAAAGCGATGATGAGAGACGGGCGCATCCGCGACGGAAAGACGCTCATCGCCCTGTTGCATTATTTCTGCGGGCAGGCGCGGGCGATATAACGGATAAAGACAAGGCGGGAACAGGGTGAAATAACAAAGGAGCATACGTGTTTGATTAGAAGGGACGATTTGAGGAACGTGGCGATCATCGCGCACGTGGACCACGGAAAGACGACGCTGGTCAACGAAATGTTAAAGCAAGGCGGCGTGTTCCGCGAAAACCAGTCGGTACAGGATCGGGTGATGGATTCCGGCGATCTCGAACGGGAAAGGGGCATCACCATTCTGGCGAAAAACACTTCCGCGTTCTACGGCGGGGTGAAGATCAACATCGTGGATACGCCGGGGCATGCGGATTTCGGCGGGGAAGTGGAGCGCGTTCTCAAAATGGTGAACGGCGTTTTGGTGTTGGTGGACGCCTGCGAGGGCCCCATGCCGCAGACCCGTTTCGTGGTGCAGAAAGCCCTCGATCTGGGGCATAAACTCATCATCGTCGTCAATAAAGTCGATCGGCCGGACGCGCGCTGCGAAGAGGTCAAAGAGGAAATTCTGGAACTCCTTTTGGAACTCAACGCCACAGACGAGCAGTTGATGAGCCCCATCGTGTTCTGTTCCGGCCGCAACGGAACGGCGTCTTTGGACCCTGCCGCGGAAGGCACGGATCTGAAGCCGCTTTTCGAGGCGATCATCAACCATTTCGAACCGCAGACGGCGGACGAACAGGGCGAGTTGCAACTCCTCGTTTCCTCCATCGATTACAACGATTACGTCGGCAGGATCGGCATCGGCAGGATCGAGCGCGGCAGGATCCGCGTGAACGACGACGTCGCCGTATGCAACTACAACATAGAGGGAAAAACCTCTTCCGGCAGGGTGGTGGCGCTCTACCAGATCGAGGGGCTTTCCCGCGTGCCTGTGGATCAGGCGATCGCCGGCGACATCGTGTGCGTTTCCGGTCTGGAAAACATCTCCATCGGCGATACGGTGTGCGCAAAGACCCGCGTGGAAGCGGTGCCTTTCGTAAAGATCAGCGAACCGACGGTGGAAATGATCTTTTCCGTCAACGATTCCCCCTTCGCGGGAAAAGAGGGCAAATTCGTTACCACGCGGCATCTGCGCGACAGGCTTTTTAAAGAACTTCTGAAGGACGTTTCCCTGCGGGTGGAGGAGACCGATTCCGCCGATTCCTACCGCGTCTGCGGCAGGGGGGAAATGCATCTTTCCATCCTGATCGAAAGCATGCGCCGCGGCGGTTACGAGTTTCAGGTCGGTGCGCCGAAGGTATTGTATAAAGAGATCGACGGGGTGAAATACGAACCCGTCGAGCGCCTCGTCGTGGACGTGCCGGAAGATAAAACGGGCACGGTATTTTCGTCGATGGGCGAGCGCAAGGGCGAACTGCTGCAGATGGAAAACATCGGTTCGCGCATCCGGCTGGAATTCGCCGTCCCCTCGCGCGGGCTGTTCGGTTATAAGAATCAATTTCTCACCGATACCCGCGGCGAAGGCGTGTTCAACACCGTGTTTTTGGAATATCAGCCGTATAAGGGAGAGATCGTCCGGCGGCAGACGGGGTCGCTCGTCGCCTTTGAAACGGGCGAGGCGGTTACCTACGGTCTGTTCAACGCGCAGGGGCGCGGCAGGCTGTTCATCACGCCCGGCACGCAGGTGTACGAGGGTATGGTGGTGGGCGAATCGCCCAAGGCGGAGGATATCAGCGTCAACGTGTGTAAGAAAAAGCACATGACCAATATGCGCGCCGCCGGCAGCGACGACGCCCTGCGGCTGGAAACGCCGAAGATCATGAGCCTTGAAGAATGCATGGAATACATCAACGACGACGAATTGCTGGAAGTAACGCCCAAAAGCCTTCGCATCCGCAAAAGGACGCTCGATACGGAAACGCGGTTGAAACGCAAGGCGAAAGGACTGGAATAAAGGAGAAAAATCATGAGCGAATGCACGCACGATTGTTCGAACTGCAGCGCGGACTGCGGGGAGAGAAAGGAAAAGGAAAGTTTTTTGAAAAAGCCGCACGAACTGAGCCGGATCAAACGGGTCATCGGCGTGATGAGCGGCAAGGGCGGCGTGGGCAAATCCATGGTTACGGGGATGCTCGCCGTCATCTTCAACCGCCGCGGCTATAAGACCGCGATCATGGACGCCGACGTTACGGGGCCCTCGATCCCGCGGATGTTCGGCATAACCGAGAAGGCGCAGGGGGGCGAAAGCGGGCTTTTGCCGGTAAAGAGCAAAACCGGCATCGGGATCATGAGCCTCAACCTTCTCTTGGAGCATGAAAACGACCCCGTGGTATGGCGCGGGCCGGTCATCGGCGGCGTGGTGCAGCAGTTCTGGACGGACGTCATCTGGAACGACGTCGATTATATGTTCGTCGATATGCCGCCGGGAACGGGGGATGTACCGCTGACGGTGTTCCAGTCCCTTCCGGTGGACGGGGTGGTGGTCGTAGCCTCCCCGCAGGAACTTGTTTCGATGATCGTCGGCAAAGCCGTCAAGATGGCGAACCTGATGAACGTACCCGTGCTCGGCGTGGTGGAGAACATGAGTTACGTCGAATGCCCGAAGTGCGGCGAAAAACTGTACGTTTTCGGCGAAAGCACGGTCAAGAAGGTCTGCGAAGAATTTTCCGTGCCGCTTTTGGCGGAGATCCCCGTGAAAAGGGAACTCGCCGCGCAGAGCGACAGAGGGCTGATCGAACTTTTCGAAGGCGATTTTATGGAAAACGCCGCCACGATGATCGAAACGCTGATGGAGAAAAAATAACGCAAATACCCGCCGCGGCGCCGATGAGCGCCCCCGACGGGTATTTTTTTCTTCCGCGGGGCAAAGATAAAGGCATACGGAAACGTCCGTATGCCCGTCGGGTGAGTTTTAAGCGTTTTTAAAAGTCATTTGCAGCAGCCGCAGCCGCCGCCTCCGAAACCGCCGTTTTTGCACAGGCAGTACGCCAGCGCGATGGCGGCGGGCACTGCGTAACAGCTATTTAAAAAGCCGTTTAAGCAACCGCTTTTGCATACGCAAAGAATGAGCAGGATGATCAAGATCCACAAACAGCAGTTATTTTGGTCAAAACAAAATCCGTTCATAATATTCCTCCGTTTGATCCGCTCTTCGCCGTATGTATGGGCTATCCCGTCCGTTTTTCCGGATCCGGCGAATCGCTTTATACTTCATAATAAGCGCGCGGGCAAAAAAATGTTACCAACGCTTGTAATAAACTTGCTAAAATCGGAGGAATATGCTAAAATATCGGTAACGGATACCGCCGTCGCGGATTCGATTGAAAACTTTATAGGGTTTTGTTCATCGCAACAGATATCTTTGAAGAAGAATTTGATTGGAGGTTTTTTATGAACAAGCAACAGGAAAACCGTTTGCCGGAGGAAAAAACGGCAAAGACGGAAAAACGCGCCTTTTTTACGTCGAGAAACATCGCTTGGTTTGCGATTTTACTTGCGTTAACGATTGTTTTGCAGATTTGGGGCAGCGCGATAAAAATCGGCGGGGTAAGTCTGAATTTATCCCTCATCCCCATCGTGCTCGCGGCGATCATGCTGGGGGCGGCGGCAGGCGCGCTGATGGGGTTCGCCTGCGGCGCCATCATACTGATTTACGTCGTCATGGGCACGGAACCGCTTTCCCTTCTGATGTTTCAGGATCATCCCTTGATCACGGTGGTCATGGTGCTCGTCAAAACGTCGGCGGCGGGGCTGGTTTCGGGGCTGATCTATAAGATTTTTTCCGCAAAACATCCGTATGCCGGCACGTTTGCCGCGGCGGCGGTTGCGCCCGTCGTCAATACGGGGCTGTATATCTTAGGCGCGCTTTTGATGAGCGACACCATCGCCGCCTCCGGTTTTGCCGACGGGATGAGCGCGCTTTATTTTCTCGTCGTCATCGCGGCGGGCGTCAATTTTCTGGTGGAATTTGCCGTCAATCTGGCAGTTTCGCCCGCCATCTACGCCGTCGTGGGGGCGATCGACCGGCGCGCTTATTGACGGATTCGGCAAAATCTTACAAAAATCCGTTTTATTTTCGCCGCACGCCGGCAAAAGAGCGGAATAAGGTGTACTACTGATGTTACTTGCGATCGACGTTGGCAATACCAATATCAAATACGGCGTGTTCGAAAAAGACAGGCTGGCGGCGAGTTTCCGCGTGGCGTCCCATCTCAAAAAGACTGCAGACGAGTACGGCGCGGTCCTCACGAATCTGCTGTCCACGTCGGGGATCCGCGCGGCGGAGATCGACGGGGTCATTCTTTCCTCCGTCATCCCTTCCCTCAATTACACGATATGCCACATGTGCGAATATTTTTTCCGCATGAAACCCGTCGTCGTCGGTCCCGGGGTCAAAACGGGGCTGAACGTGAAGGCGGATAACCCGCGGGAAGTCGGTGCGGATATCATCGTGAACAGCGTGGGGGCGTTCAGGAAATACGGCGGGCCCGTGGTGGTCATCGATTTCGGCACGGCAACGACTTTCGACGTCGTTTCCCCGAAGGGGGAACTGATCGGCGTCGTCATCGCGCCGGGCATCAAAACGTCGTTGGAAAGCCTCGTGCACGGCACGGCGCAGCTGCCGATGATCGAACTTATCGCGCCGAAAAGCGTGCTCGGCAGAAACACGGAAACGGCGATGCAGGCGGGCATCGTGTTCGGGATGGCGGGGCTCGTGGAGCGCGTCATCGGCAAGATTAGGGAGGAAACGGGCTATTCGGGGCTGAAAGTCGTCGCCACGGGCGGGATGGGCAAACTCGTGAAAGAGGAAGTTTCCTGCATCGACGCGGTCGATCGCACGCTTACGTTGGAAGGCTTGAAATTTATATACGACTTGAACAAGAAATCGGAGGCTTGAATATGAAAAAGTTGGGTGTAGCCATATTGGGAATGGGGGTGGTCGGCGGCGGTACGTACAAAATACTTACCGATAACCGCGAATATTTCCGCCGGACGCAGAAACTGGATATTACCGTGGAATGCGTTCTGGAACGGAACCGTCAGCGCGCGCTCGATCTCGGCGTGGAGGAAGAGCGCATCGCCTCGTCCATCGAAGAGGTCATTTCCAATCCGAATGTCGACGTCGTCGTCGAAGTCATCGGCGGCATCGAGCCCGCCCGCAGTTTCGTGCTGCAGGCGCTCATGAGCGGCAAAACGGTGGTTACTTCCAATAAAGAAATGGTCTGCAAGCATTGGTACGAACTGGAAGAGGAAGCCAAAAAGATGAACGCGGGGCTTTTGTTCGAGGCGAGCTGCGTGGGCGGCGTTCCCATCATCCGCACGCTGACCGACGGCACGCAGGCGAACCATATCCTCTCGCTCGTCGGCATCATCAACGGCACCACGAATTATATCCTCACGAAAATGGAGCAGGAAGGCAGCGATTACGCCTCCGCGCTCAAAGAGGCGCAGAACCTCGGCTATGCGGAATTCAACCCCACGGCGGACGTGGAGGGGTTCGACGCCGCATATAAACTTTCCATCCTTTCCAGCATGGCGTTCAATAAGCGCATCCCGCTGGAAAACGTCTACCGCGAAGGCATCACGAAGATCACCGCGGAGGACATCGCTTACGGCAAGAAACTCGGTTACAAGATCAAACTTCTCGCCATCGGCAAGGATACGCCCGCGGGCGTAGAGGTGCGCGTGCATCCGGCGTTCGTGCCCGCCGGCGAGATGCTGGCGTCGGTGAACGATTCCTTCAACGCCGTGAAACTCGTGGGCGACAGCGTCGGCGAAGTGATGCTCTACGGCAGAGGGGCGGGCGCGCTGCCCACGGGCAGCGCCATCGTCAGCGACATCATTTTCGCGGGCAAACATCCCGAAATCGCCTATTCCACGTTCGAAAATACCAAGGAAGCGGATAAAAACACAAAATTCGTCAGCGATTTCACCACGAAATATTTTATCCGCCTCACGGTGGAGGACAAAGCGGGGGTGCTTTCCAAGATCGCCGGCGTATTCGCCAAATACAACGTCAGTTTGAAGGAAGTCAAACAGGAAGTCGCCAAGGCGAACGGCGTGCCCCTCGTCATCATCACGCACGAAACGCAGGAGTTTTCCATCCGCAAAACGCTCGAAAAACTGGAATCGCTGGAAGAAGTGATTTCGGTGGACAGTCTTATTCGCGTGGAGGAGTGATTTTCCGCTCGGAACGAGAAGAATCAATCGAATCGAAAACAAGACGGGGATCCCCGAACGCGCCGCCGCGGCTTTTCTGCCGCGGCGGCGCGTCGTATTTTGCGAAAAAAGACGAACGCAAAGTAAAATTTAGGTAAAATCGGAGGAAAAAACTTAAAAATTTCAAAAAAGAATTGACGGGAACGCGGAATGATGATAGAATAAATGTAATAAAAAAGTATTACAATATAAGGGAAGAGTATGACAGAAAATCAAGGTGTATTACAAGACGTCGATCCTTTTGCGGATATAGGCGGAACGGAAATCGCCGGAACGACGGCGGCTAAGGCGGATAAACGGCGCCGCAGGGCGCTGCGCGTCGCCGTGATCGCGCTTCTGGAAATCGCGCTGCTCGCCGCGGGGATTTTTTTCGGCTATACCTACGCGAAATCGACGATCGAGCCCGTAACGATATCGAATTACAAAACGCTGGAAGATCTGCGGGCGTTTTATAAACCGAGCGCCGTGGAAATGAAAAAGGATGTCGCCGCGTTTGCCGCGGAGGAAAATTATTACGGCATGTACAAGCGCGTGTATTACGCGCTGCTCACCGCGGAAAGCGTTACCGTTCGCGGCGGCGGCGTTACCGAAACGGCGGGCGGAAAGGTGAACATCGAAACCGAAAAGAAAATGGAATCGGGGCTGATGTATTCGCACACGGTCTCGAAGGGCACGGGGCTGGCGTCGGCGTTCGGGGGCAATTTCGAACTGAAACAGTATTTCGATATCGAAAGCCGGCTGGCGAAAGTGGTCGGGGACAAAAAAGAGCATGCCGAAACGAACGGCAAACTTCAGGCGGAACAGACCTACGTGGCGAAATACGGGCTGCTGCCCTACGCGTTTTCCAATTACCGCGTGGAGGAGAGCACCGTCCTTTCCGCGTCTTATGCGAAAGAGGGGGAAACGCACGTGCTTTCCCTGCGGCTCGCCGCCGCCGCTGCGGAAGATTATCTGAAACAGATGAAGGCATACAGCGGACAGGTCGCGTCCTTTTCCGACGGCGACATTCTGTATAAAATGTATTTCGGCGACGATTTCGTGCTGAGAAAGACGGAGGTTTCCGAAACATATAAAGTGATGAATATGAAATGCACCGCCGCGCTTACGGAGGTTTACGCCTACGAAGGCGAAGAGGGCTACGCGCCTTTGGCGGAAGAGGAAAAATTTGCGAACGTGGGTATGTAAGGAGAATCGGAAATATGAGTAAAATACGGAAGATCACAATTTTAATGCTGCTTGCCGCCGTTTTGGCGGCGTGCCTCGCGCTGTTTTTCGTTTCCTGCAACGAGCCCGCGGGGGAGGACGGCGGGAATACGCCGCCCGAGACAACGCCCGCGGAAGGGGAAACGGATTCGCGGGAAGATCCCTCGAAAGAAGCGTTTGTCGCCGCGCTTTCGCAAGCGCTCGGCTACGGCGCGGAAGCGCGGCTCACGTTAACGGCGGGCGATATGCGGATCGAGGGAACCGTGCGGGCGGACGTCAGCGAAAACCTGCTTGCCCGCATCGATTTACATACGGGCGATGCCGCCGTGAACGTAGGCGTGCAGATCGGCGGCGGCGAAAGCCTTGTGCTTTTGGAGGCTTTCGGCGAAAAACTGTATTTCGATCTCGGCGATCTGGAAGAAATCGCATACCGCGTTTCCGCGCTGGCGGACGCGTCCCTGCCGCCCGTTGCGGACGGGAACTATCCGCCCGTGGTCGTCGGCGGTACGGACGTGGGCGCCGTGCTTTCCGCGCTTGACGAACTGAACGCCTTTACGCTGCTTTCGCTGATCTCGGATGCGGACATCACGGGCGTACCCGCCGCTGCCGGCGGTTATGAATACGCGCTGGCTCTCGGCGAGGTCGGCGCGGCGGAGATCCGGATCGACGGCGAAAACAAATTGCAAAGCGTTTCGCTGCGGCTTTCCGTGAACGATACCCAAATCGCGGCGACGCTCGACGAAATCGCCGTTCCCGAAGAGAAACTCCTTCCCGCGGACGTCGCCGCGGAAGGGTATAAGGATGTCGGGACCTATCTTTCGTTTATCGAATCGGTTTACGCCGAGGTGAGGGATATGCGTTTCGAGGCGAGCGGAACGCTCCGCGTGAACGGCACGGAAATCGGCATTGAAAACGCGCGGGTGTATTCTTCGGGGGACGGAAAGGATATTGCGGCGGATTTCAATGCCGGAAAAATCTCCGTTGGCGGTACGCTCAACGTAGGCGGCGCGCATCGCGTCGACGCGGCGTTCGACGGCGAAGATCTTTATTTGAGTTACAACGGAAAAATGAACGTGAAGATGAACAAGTCCGCGCTCGATAGAACGGCGCAGGTGCTGAAAGAGAATTTCGCATTCATTTTAGACGGATTTATGCAATCGGATTTGAGCGACGCTATAAACGGCGGCGACTTCGGCGCGATTTTCTCCATGGTTCGTTCGCTGAATCTCTCTTCCGACGAAAACGGCGGATATGTCCTTTCGGGCGAGTTCGTCATCGAGGGTTCCGTCGTCACCGTAACGGTTTCGCAGTCGTCTGCGGGGGTAACGCTTGCGTTCGGAGGCTCCGTGATAACCGTGAAGAAGTCGGAAAACGCAACGCCGATAACCGCGCCGGAGAATGCGGAGAACGTTTATATCGATCTTTCCGACGTTTCCTATCTCGCGGACGCTTTCTTTCAAACGGCTAACAAAAACGCATTTAAATTAAGCGGAGCCATCAATGTTCATTTGAACGTGCTCGGCATCAAAGCGGATTTGTCTGTGGGGCTGGAAGCGAACGTGCGCATCAACAAAAACGCGGAAGGCAGAATTACCGGAGTAGACGCTTACGTCGTGTTCGATAACACGAACGTGGCTAAGAAAGGTTCGGCAAGCGTAGAAAAAACAGCCGTTTCCATGATTCACGATATTGCCGTAAAATACGGAAAATGTATCATTACGTATACGGGCGATACCTTGTACATCGACAGAATGAATATGAAAAAGTCGTATATTCCGCTGAAATTCGGTTACCAGTTTGAGGATACGGCGTACGAACACAAATCGCTTGCCGCCGCGGACTGCACCGGCGACACGCTGAAAAACCTTATTTTCTATGCGCTCGGCGTAAATACAAAGCTGGTAGACCTGTTTAAGTTTGACGGAACGCCCGATATTGCATCGGCACTCGGCGGCTACTCGTCGGGCAATGTCGTCGACGGCATTCCGCAGGAGCACGACGTTACGCTGAATCTTGCGGCGCTGACGGGGTCGGATATGTTCAAGCCTTCTACCGTCAAAATCTCGGCAAACGCCGATAATCTTCTCGTGGGACTGAATATCGAAGAACTGCTAATCGATTTCGGCGCGGGCTCGGTCAAGTTGGGGCTGAGCGCCGTGAACGACGTAGGCGGCGCGATGGACGAAAGTTGTTTCGACGCGTATCTGTCCAATTCCTACGAGCCGTTTTAAAATCACGATCGTATCGGGCGCGTTCCCCGCGGGGAACGCGCCCGTTTTTCGTTTTTTCGGCATATTCGGGGCGAAAAAACGCATAAAATGAACGGGAAAAAAGCAATTCTTCCGCGGATATTGACAAATCGTCCGAAATGTGATAAAATAAATTGTCAAGGAGGTACCCGAATGAAAAATTACGACAATTTACATACCTTTGAAACGCTGGCGCAGAAACTGAAAGCGCAAAAGCCCATCGAAAACGAACTGTATGCGAAATACGAGGTCAAACGCGGGCTCAGGGATCTGAACGGCGAAGGCGTCGTGGCGGGGCTGACCGCGATTTCCGACGTCGTGGCGAAAAAGACGGTGGACGGGGTGAAGGTTCCCTGCGAAGGCGAACTGTATTACCGCGGCATCGACGTGAAGAAGATCATCGCCGACGAAGGGGTCAGGCGTTTCCGTTTCGAGGAGACGGCGTATCTGCTGTTGTTCGGCGAACTCCCCGATGAAAAGGAACTGGAAAGTTTCAACGCGCTGCTTGCGGAGATGCGCAAACTGCCGAAAAATTTTGTCAGGGACGTCATTTTGAAGGCGCCCAGCCGCGAGATCATGAATTCCCTCGCGCGCAGCGTGCTCACGCTCTATTCCTACGACCATCACGGGGAGGATATTTCGCAGGCGAACGTTCTGGCACAGTGTCTCAGGCTCATTTCGGTTTTCCCCATGTTTTCCGTGTACGCCTATCAGGCGCACATGCACTATAACAAGAACGATTCGCTCATCATCCATAAACCCGATCCGGAATTTTCCATCGCGGAAAACATCCTGCGGATGATGCGGCAGGACGGCAGTTTCACGGAACTGGAGGCGAAGGTGCTCGACGTTGCGCTCATCCTGCACGCCGAACACGGCGGCGGCAACAACTCGTCCTTCACCACGCGGGTGGTAACGAGTACCGGAACGGATACGTATTCCGCCATCACGGCGGCGCTGTGCTCCCTCAAAGGTCCCCGCCACGGCGGCGCGAACATCAAGGTCATGCAGATGTTCGAGGACATCAAGCACAACGTGAAAAAGTGGAGCGACGAGGGCGCTTTGCGCGATTATTTAAGGAAGATGCTCGAAGGCGAGGCGTTCGACAAATCCGGACTCATCTACGGTATGGGGCACGCCGTCTATTCGGTGTCCGATCCCCGCGCGGACGTGTTCAAAGGGTTCGTCAAAAGCCTTGCGGAAGAAAAGGGCAAGGCGAAAGAATACAAACTGTATACCGACGTGGAGCGCATTTCCAAGGAACTCATTATGGAAAAGCGCAGGATATATAAAGGCGTCAGCGCCAACGTGGATTTCTTCAGCGGATTCGCTTACAGCATGCTCGGCATTCCCATGGAACTGTATACGCCGATCTTCGCCATCGCGCGCGTTGCCGGATGGAGCGCGCACCGGCTGGAAGAACTGGCGAACGCCAGCAAGATCATCCGCCCCGCCTACATCAGCCTGAGCGGCAGGCGGGAATACGTGCCCATGAAGGACAGAAAGTAAAGTTTTTTTCGGTAAGGTAAAGAGAAAAGGTAAAGAACATGACGTACGGCGAAATATACGAGATATACAACGAGTGGATCGGCGGCAAACTGAGCAGAGAGGAAAAAGCGGAACTCGCCGCCGTTCGGGAGGATGAAAAGGAGATCGAATACCGTTTCGGCAGGGATCTGGAATTCGGCACGGCGGGGATGCGCGGCATCATCGGCATGGGTACGAACATGATGAACGTTTATACCGTGCAGCGCGCCACGCAGGGGCTTGCCGATTACATCAAGGCGGAAGGGCTTGCGGCGATGAAGCGCGGGGTCGTCATCTCTTACGACACGCGCAAAAATTCCCGCCTGTTCGCCGAAACCGCGGCGGACGTGCTGGCGACCAACGGCGTAAAGACCTATCTGTTCACAAAGGTACATCCCGTGCCGATGCTCTCCTTCGCCGTGCGCCGGTTAAAGGCGGAAGCGGGCATCATGATCACCGCGAGCCACAACCCGAAGGAATATAACGGTTACAAGGTTTTCGGGCGGGACGGCGCGCAGATGTCTTTGGAAGATACGGAAAAAGTCGTGCGGCGCATCGCGGAAATTCCGAGCTGCCTTTCCGGCAAGATCAAGAGCGGCGCGCCCGTAAAAGGCATGCTGAAAACGGTGCCCCCTTCGACGGACAGGAAATATTATAAAACCATCCGCGCTCTGGCGCTGTCGCCTGCGGCGGTGAAAAAAGTCGGCAGATCCGTAAAATTGGTCTATACGCCGGTGCACGGCAGCGGGTACGTTCCCGTAACGACCGTTCTGAAAAAACTCGGCATCAGGGCGACGCTCGTGGAGGAGCAGATCCTGCCGGACGAGAATTTTTCCACCGTCGCCGTGCCCAATCCGGAATTTAAGGAAACGCTGGCGGCGGGCATCCGCCTTGCCGACAAGATCAGGGCGGACGTGGTGTTCGGCACCGATCCGGACTGCGACAGGCTGGGCGTCGCCGTGCGGAACGAAAAGGGGGAATTCGTCGCCCTCAGCGGCAATCAGGCGGGCGTGCTGATGCTCGATTACGTGCTCGGAAGACTGAAAGAGCGGGGAAAACTGCCGGAAAACGGGTTCGTCGTCAAAAGTTTCGTTACCACCAGTATGGCGAAATCCATCGCGGACGATTACGGCGTCGAACTCATCGACGTTCCCGTCGGGTTCAAATTCATCGGCGAAAAGATCAAGCAGTTCGACGATTCCGGCGAAAAGAAATTCCTTTTCGGGTTCGAGGAAAGCTGCGGCTATCTCTGCGGCACCCACTGCCGCGACAAGGACGCCGTCGTGGCGAGTATGCTTTTTGCCGAAATGGTCTGCTATTACGCCGAAAAAGGCGTGGGCGTTTATCAGCGGCTGTGCGATCTCTACGACAGGTACGGTTACTGCCTCGATAAAAACGTAAGCCATGCTTTCGGCGGCGTTTCCGCCATGGAGGAAATGAACGCCGTCGTGGAAAGGCTGAAGAAAAAAAGGGTCGATAAGATCGACGTGTACAACGTCGTCGCCGTGCGCGATTATTCCAAACCCGTGCGCATCGCCGCGGACGGAACGGAGGAGATCCTCGACATTCCCAAAAACAACAGCGTATATTACGAACTGGAAAACGGAAGTTTCGTCTGCGTGCGCCCCAGCGGCACCGAACCGAAACTGAAAATTTACTATTCCGTCAAACTGAAGGATTTCGCCTCCTCGGAAAAGGCGTTTGAAAAACTGAGCGCCGCGACGGAAGAACTCCTTCACGGATAAAACGGCGCGGCGATGCGATACGGGGAAATCAGGCGCAGATCTCCGAAACTGACGGCGCAACTGCTGCGGGTATGGGAAAGTTCGGTAAAAGCGACGCATTCGTTTTTATCGGAAAACGAAATCGAAAACATCAAGCGGTACGTGCCGCGGGCGCTGCGCGAGGTCCCGCATCTGATCGTTGCCGGAAACGACGGCGGCTCGCCCGTCGCTTTTGCGGGGGTAAACGGGCGGAAACTCGAAATGCTTTTCGTTTCCGCCGAAAGCAGAGGGCGGGGGATCGGCGGAAGGCTGCTTCGGTACGCCGTCGATGCTTATGCGGTCAACGAACTTGCGGTGAACGAGCAAAATCCGCTTGCCGTCGGTTTTTACGAACACATGGGGTTTCGGGCGTACAGACGGTCGGAAACGGACGAACAGGGCAATCCCTATCCGATCCTGTATATGAAAAAAATCTGACGTTTTGTTTGTTGCGTTTCGTTGCGAAAACAAAGAAGGTTTTTTGAACGAAACGCGGATATTTCGGCGCGCGGGCGGAACACTTTTCCGCCCGCGCGCTTTTATAAACGCGGCGTTTCTCGTAAAAACGCCCCGTTTCCGCCGCCGTCTTCCGCCGGCGGAAAACATTTTGTTATGCTTGCCGCCGCCCGTGCGGGCAAAACGGAAAATTTTGTCGAAATCGGTACGATTATCATTGACAAGCATATTGATATTTATTATAATAGATACGACAGCCGGCATGAAGAACGCGCGGGCATGCGCGCGTATTGTTCCGCGATTATTGTGATTTTTTATATTCTTGCGGAATAATACATTTTGTTCGCAAGGGTGATTTCGGAAAGTTTTGCGTAAAAACGTCCGTTTCATCCGGCGGGGGCGGCGAAATCGATACAGAGGTTATTGATATGCAGGAAAGCGGAGTAACGGAAAAGAACGAAGAAAGCGGCATAACGCTGAGCGAAATCTTT
This sequence comes from uncultured Clostridia bacterium, assembly GCA_944363555.1. Lineage (GTDB taxonomy): Bacteria > Bacillota > Clostridia > Christensenellales > Borkfalkiaceae > UMGS775. The sequence goes on along the minus strand of CALVUL010000022.1, from coordinate 4,738 downwards.
TTCAATATCAAAAAACGCATCGTCGTGGTGCTTTTATGCATTGCGGTGGGGTGCGGCGTCGGCGTGCTGTATTATAAACTGCAGCCCGTCAAATACGTGTCTACGGGCACGATGCTCATCGATTACGACAATCTGCTCGGCGGAGGCAGCAACATTTATACGGAATACGCCAACGCGGAACAGATCGCCGAAACCTTTACGCTGCTCGTTTCGCACGACGTCGTTTTGGACAAAGTCGTGGAGGAGTTTGCGGAGGAAAATCTCACCGCCCAGCGGATCAGAAACAATCTTTCCGTTTCCTACGAAAGCCTGCTCATCACCGTGGAATACACCGATTACGACAGCGCCCGCGCGCAGAAAGTCGTCAATTCCGTTATGGAAAACGCGAAAATCGTTTCCGACAGCACGGGGGAAGGCGGCGAGCCGCTTTTCAAAACGCTGTATGAAAGTCTCAGCATCATGATGGAAGGCAAAGAAGGCCGCGTCGCGCCCAAGTCCGTGGCGGGTCTGCTGCTTTTCGCGCTGGGCGGTTTCGTCGTGGCGGCGATCTACGTTGCCGTGCGCATGGTGACGGATAAAAAGTTCAAATCCGAAAGCGAAGTGGAACGCGTTCTCAATATTCCCGTACTTGCCGGTGTGCCCTACTATGAACTCGAACCTGCGGAAGGCAAAGACGGAGAGGTGAAATGACGGCGAATCTGATCGGTAAATTGCGGCGCGGTCGCGCAAAGGTGGAATACATGAAAAAGGATAAAAAGAGAGTTGCTCAGAACCCGGGGTACAGGATCGTTTCGATGGAAAATCCGCTTTCTCCCGCGGCGGAAGCCTTCCGCCGGCTGAAAGTCAGTCTGGATTTTCTCGGCGTGGATGAAAAACTGCAGGTCATGCAGGTGTGCTCCGCCGTACAGGGCGAGGGGAAAACCACAGTGCTTTTGAACCTCGGCGCGATCTATGCGGAGGACGGAAAGAAGGTGCTTTTCATCGATCTCGATCTGCGCCGCCCGCGTCTGCACCGCGCTTTTAAGATCGAGAACAAACTCGGCATCGCCGATTATCTCGCCGGCTACGCGAAGGCGGAGGAAATCGTCAAACACGTTTCCGCGAACATCGATCTGATCAACTGCGGCATCAAGGCGCCGTATCCGACGAGCGTGCTCGGCTCCCAGCAGCTTAAAAATCTGGTGGAGGATATGCGCGGCAGATACGATATTATCCTGATCGACTGCCCGCCCGTGCTCACGGTTACCGACGCCTGCATCACTTCGCGGCTGACCGACGGTACGATTTTCGTGGTCTCCGCCTCGACGACGGAGAAAGCCGCGGCGAAGGAGGCGGTTTCCGTATTCAGGCAGAACAATATCCGCATCCTCGGCTGCGTGATGACGGAAGTTTCCTGCGGGCTGCGCGGCAGTTTCTATTACAACAACACGCTGAAATATTATAACGCCAATTACGGCGACGGCGGCACGGCGGGCAACTGAGCATGACGGATATCCACGCGCACATCCTTCCCGATGCGGACGACGGGAGTTCTTCCCTCGAATCCTCCTTGGCGATGCTCGAAAGGGAGGTCGCTTTCGGGATAACGGATGTCGTTTTGACGCCGCATTATCATCCCCGCCGCGGATATGCGAAAACCGCCGCAGAGTTGAAGGAACTTTTCGCGGCGTTTGCGGAGGAAGTTGCGGCGCGCGGGATCCCCGCAGGGCTGTCGCTCGGGCAGGAGATCTGTTACGGGGAACGGGAGGACGTCGTCGGGATGCTCGATCGCGGCGAACTGCTCACGATGAACGGCACGAACAAAGTGCTTTTGGAGTTTTCCGTATCCCGCCCGCCGGACGATATTTCGGAAATCGCGTATAAATTTTCCCTCCACGGTTACAAAGTGATTTTGGCGCACGCCGAAATTTACCCGTGGCTGGATCTCAAAACGATCGCTTCGATGAAAGCGGAAGGCTGTTTCGTGCAGATCAACGGCGGTTCCTTGCTGCGCGGATCGGCGGGTGCGGCAAAGAGGCGCGCGAAGGCGCTTTTGAAAGACGCCCTTGTGGACTGGGTGGCGAGCGATATCCATTCCTTCCGCCCCTGCGATTGGGGAAAGGTAAGGGAGAAACTGAGAAAATATCCCGCGGACTTTTTCGGGAAAATCGGATAAAGCGCGCGGAGGGAACGCAAAAGAATCGGGTCGTAATGAAGAAAATACGTTTGCATAAAAAAATCAAAATCGCGTTTCTCGCCGCGTATGACGTCGTCGTGTTCGCCGCGTCCGCCGTGCTGGCGGTGCTGCTGACCAAAGTTGGCATAGAGGGCTATCTGACCGATTATCTGGCGGTGGCGGCGGCAAACCTCGCGGCGTACGCGATCTTATTCGTCGTATCGGGCTTATACAACAGCGTGCTTCGCTACGAAGGGATGTATGAATTTCTGCATATCTGCGCGAGCGTGGTGCTGGTGTTTTTGCTGGACGTGCTCGCTTCGCTGACGATAGCGGAAATATCCGTTCGCTGGGCGGCGGTATGCGCCATGTGCTTTTTGTTGCTTACGCTGGGGGGGCGGTACGGCTATCGGATCGTTTTCCGCTATTTCAAACGGAAAAACGAATCGGAGATCGATAAAAACGCCCTGCGCACGATGATCGTCGGCGGCGGGGACGCCGGCAGTATGCTCATCCGAGAGATCCGTACGAGCGGCAAGATCAATCTGCGCCCCGTATGCATCATCGATGACGATAAGGATAAGATCGGGCGCAAAATCCTCAACGTGCCCGTCGTCGGCAATACGGAAAGCATCGCGGAAAACGCGCGTAAATTCGGCGTTCAGACCATCGTCGTCGCCATGCCGGCGGTGGGGAAAAAGCGCGTCAGCGAGATCATTTCCCGCTGTCAGGAAGTCAAGTGCCCCATCAAGATCATCCCGGGCATCTACCAACTCGTCAACGGGCAGGCGATGCTTTCGGAAATGCGCGACGTCGACGTCAACGACCTGCTGGGCAGGGAACCGATCAAGGTCAATCTCAACGAGGTCATCGGCTATATCGAGGGGAAAACCGTCCTCGTTACGGGCGGTGGCGGCTCGATCGGCAGCGAACTCTGCCGGCAGATCGCTTCGCATAAACCAAAACAACTCATTATCCTCGATATTTACGAAAACAACGCTTACAACATACAGATGGAACTTTCGCGGCATTATCCCGATCTCGATATGCCCGTGCTCATCGCCAGCATCCGCGATCAGGACAGGATAGAAGATATTTTCGCCGCATACCGGCCGCAAATCGTCTTTCACGCCGCGGCGCACAAGCACGTGCCGCTGATGGAAGTCAGCCCGTGCGAGGCGATCAAGAACAACGTGCTCGGCACGTACAACGTCATTCGGGCGGCGGATAAGTTCGGCGTGAAACGGTTTATCCAAATATCCACGGATAAGGCGGTCAATCCCACCAACGTGATGGGGGCGACGAAACGCATCTGCGAAATGATGATCCAGACCGCCGGCAAACATTCCGAAACGGAATTCGTGGCGGTGCGGTTCGGGAACGTGCTCGGCTCCAACGGTTCGGTCATTCCGCTTTTCAAACAGCAGATCAGGGAAGGCGGCCCCGTTACCGTAACGCATAAGGATATTATCCGCTATTTCATGACCATTCCGGAGGCGGTTTCCCTCGTTTTGCAGGCGGGCGCCTATGCGAAGGGCGGCGAAATTTACGTGCTCAATATGGGCGAACCCGTCCGCATTTACGATATGGCGGTCAACCTCATCAAACTTTCGGGGCTTGAACCGGATAAGGATATCGAGATCCGGATCACGGGGCTGCGCCCGGGGGAAAAACTGTACGAAGAACGGCTGATGAGCGAGGAAGGGCTGCTCACCACGCCCAATCACATGATCAATATCGGCAAGCCGATGAAGATCGACGAGGAAAATTTATGGCGCAAAGTGGAAGCGCTCGGCAAAGCGGCGCACGAAGAGGTCGACGCGGCGGAAATCAAACGCCTGATTGCCGATCTTGTGCCCACGTATCATCCGGCGGCTTGATCGGCGCCGGTTTTTGCCTATAATGCGGCAGCGTGTCGTGCTGACGGCGTTTTTGCCGCGAGAGGGGAAAAGCGAATGTTTTGCCGCGGCGGTACGGCTTGGCGATCGGTGCGCGGCGCCCTTTGCGTTTTGCACGGAGCAGGGAAGGCGTATCCTCGTCGCGGTGCGGGTATCGGCGCGAACTGTTCGGCGTTTTTCAAAAAGAAGGCGGCTGTGCTGCGGCGGGGTTTGTCCGCGAAACAGGATCGCGGCGCCGGTCGATCCGCTTTTATCCGCATAAATTTGCTTTGATGTTGCTTTTTCGCTTTATGAAAAAGTAAAAAAGTTATATAAAACGATTATGCGGCAATGCGCGGATATTCAGATTTTACAAAGTAATTTGTCATAAAAATTACCGTAAATTTTTAATATATCGCGCGGGCAGACCCGCGTCGGAGATAGAAAGGGAAGAAAGAAGGGAAAAAATGTTTCAGGCAAAACAGAAGTACAGGAGATTTGAAAAGAAGATCTGGCTGTCGTCGCCGACAATGCACGGGGAAGAACTGCGGTATATGAAGCGGGCGTACGAAACGAACTGGATGAGCACGGTTGGAGAGAACATCGACGAATTGGAGCGCGGGATCGCGGAAAAAGTGGGGCGCAAATATGCGGTCGGCTTGTCGTCGGGAACGGCGGCGCTGCATCTGGCGATGAAACTCGCGGG
>CALVUL010000021.1 GCA_944363555.1 uncultured Clostridia bacterium | reverse complement strand
CGTGTGATAAAATACACGTAAAAAGTGTATGCAAAAACGGGATTTATATGGAAATTTCGGAAAAAGCCAAAAAGAAATTTGCAAAGATTTGCAGAAGAATTGAAATGTTACGGCTTATGAAAGGGGTTACCTGTAAAGAGGCTGCAAAGGGGAGCGGGGTAAGCGAAAAGTTTTATCGGAAGATAGCGGACGGGGAATATTGCGTTGTTCCCGAAACCGTGCTTTGTTTATTGTCGGTTTATTTCGGGGTGCAATACGATTATTTGACGGGAAAAAACCGCCCCGCGGAATGAATATCCGCGGGGCGGTGCGCTTTTACAAGGCGTTTTGTTTTCGGGGAAAGTTTATTTCAGCAGGCTTTTCGCCGTTTCCGCCACGTTTTCCGCCGTAAAGCCGTAGCGCGCGAAAAGCGTTTTCGCGGGGGCGGATTCCCCGAAAGAGTTCATGGCGACGATCTTTCCGTCCAGCCCCGCGTACTTATACCAGCAGTCGGGGGAGCCCGCCTCCACGCACACACGGGCGCGCACGGAAGAGGGCAGCACGCTTTCTTTATATTTTTTATCCTGCTTGTCGAAGAGTTCCATACAGGGCACGGATACCACCCGCGCCTCGATGTTTTCCGCTTTCAGCAGTTTTTGCGCTTCCATGCAGGGCTGCACTTCGCTGCCGCTGGCGAGCAGGATCACGTCCGGCGCGCCTTCGCAGTCGGAAAGCACGTACGCGCCTTTGAGCGCCCCTTTCCCCGAATGTTCGTAAAGGGGGAGCGTCTGGCGGGAAAGCACAAGGCAGGTGGGGACTTTCGCGGAAAGCGCGCTTACCCACGCCGCCGCCGTTTCCCGCCCGTCCGCGGGGCGGAACACCTGCAGATCCGGCGTGGCGCGCAGCGCCGTAAGATGTTCGATCGGTTCGTGGGTGGGTCCGTCCTCGCCCACGCCGACGGAATCGTGCGTCATGATGTATACGACGGGCAGTTTCATCAGCGCCGACAGGCGGAGAGAGCCTTTCAGATAATCGCTGAACACGAAGAAGGTCGCGCAGTAAGCGATAAACCCGCCGTGCAGGGCGATGCCGTTGGCGATCGCCGCCATCGCCTGTTCGCGCACGCCGAAATGGATGTTTCCGCCCGCGCGGTTTTCGGGGGAGTAGTACCCCGTGTTTTTCATCACGCTTTTATTCGACGGGCCGAGGTCCGCCGAGCCGCCGAAAAAGGCGGGGATCTTTTCCGCAAGGCGGTTGAGCACCGTCGAACTCGTCGAGCGCGTGGCGTCCGCCTTGTCGAAGGCGTAAAGGCTTTCGTCGTTTGCAAAGTCGTAAAGTTCGCCCTTTAAGCGTTTTTCAAAGGCGTCGGCTTCGGCGGGATAGGCTTTTTTGTAGGCGGCGAACATCTCGTTCCACGCGCTTTCGATCTTCTTCCCGCGGGAGATCGCCCTGCGGGTATGGCGCAGAACGCTTGCCGGCACGTTGAAGCCCTCTTCCGTCCAGCCGAGCGTCTCTTTGAGCCGTTTCACGTTTTCCGCGCCGAGGGGCGCGCCGTGGCAGTCGGCTTTGCCCGCGAGGGGGGATCCGTAGCCGATGACCGACCTGCAGATGACGAGGGTCGGTTTTTCCGTTTCCGCCTTCGCCTTTTTCACCGCGCGGCGGATGGCGGAAAGGTCGTTGATGTCGGCAACGTTGAGCACCTGCCAGCCGAGCGCTTCGTGCCGTTTGCCCACGTTTTCGGTGAACGCCGAATCGGTGTCCCCTTCGATGGTGATGTTGTTGGAATCGTAAAACACGATGAGTTTGCCGAGTTTGTTGGTGCCCGCAAAGGATGCGGCTTCGTTTTCGATGCCCTCCTGCATGCAGCCGTCGCCGCAGAGCACGTAAGTGTAATGATCGGTTAAGGGGAAGCCATCTTTATTGAATTCCGCAGCCATGCGGGTTTCCGCCAGCGCCATGCCCACCGCCGTGGCGACGCCCTGACCGAGGGGGCCGGTGGAGGTTTCCACCCCGGGCGTTACGCCGTATTCGGGGTGCCCCGGCGTTTTCGAGCCGAGTTGGCGGAAGGCGGCGAGATCCGTGATCTTCAGCCCGAAACCGAAAAGATAAAGCAGAGAATAGAGCAGCATCGAACCGTGCCCCGCGGAGAGGACGAAACGATCCCTGTCGTAAAACGAGGGATTTTTCGGATTGTACTTCATAACGTCCGCATAGAGCGCGTAACCCACCGGCGCGGCGCCGAGGGGAAGCCCGGGATGCCCCGATTTCGCTTTTTCGATTGCCTCCGCGGAGAGCACGCGGACGGCGTTGACGGTTTGCTGGCTGATGTTCTGCATAATGACTCCTTATTTTAGTTTTTCGGGTATAAAAAACGCCGAAAGACTGTATTATCTTCATTGTAATATAATTTCCGGTTTTTTTCAAGTTTATTTTAAGGAATTTTTGATTTAATATCGGAAAGGGAAAAATTATCCGCGTTTTTCATTCGCCATTTAATTGTCTTTTCTTGCGGTATTTGTTATAATATATTAAAAAATACCGTTGGAATTTTGGGTTTTTATGGACAACAGGCAGTATGTGAAGGAAGTTGCGGATCTCAACGAAGATTTCGCCAAGTGGTATACCGACGTGGTGGTGAAAACCGAACTCGTCGATTACGGCCCCGTCAAGGGGACGATGGTCATCCGCCCCTACGGCTACGCCATCTGGGAAAACATTCAGGCGGAAATGAACAGGCGGTTCAAGGCGCAGGGGGTGAAGAACGCTTATTTCCCCATGCTCATCCCCGAAAGTTATTTAAAAAGGGAGGCGGAGCACGTGGAGGGGTTCGCGCCGGAAGTCGCCGTGGTTACTTACGCCGGCGGCGCGGAACTTGCGGAAAAACTCGTCATCCGCCCCACCAGCGAAACGATCATCTGCGAAATGTACGCCAAGTGGCTGCAAAGTTACCGCGATCTCCCTATTCTGATCAACCAGTGGGCGAACGTCGTGCGGTGGGAAAAGACCACCCGCCCGTTCCTGCGCACCAGCGAATTTTTGTGGCAGGAAGGCCATACCGTGCACGCTACGGAGGAAGAGGCGATGGAGGAGACCATCCGCATGCTCAACGTGTACAAAGAATTCGCCGAAAACGTGCTGGCGATCCCCGTGTTCACCGGCAGAAAGACGGAAAAGGAAAAGTTCGCCGGCGCGGTGGCGACGTACGGCATGGAGGCGATGATGCTCGACGGCAAGAGTTTGCAGGCGGGCACCTCGCACTATCTCGGTCAGAACTTCGCCAAGGCGTTCAACATGCAGTTTCTGGATAAGGACGGGGTGCGAAAATACGGCTATTCCACGTCGTGGGGCACTTCCACCCGCATGATCGGCGCGCTCATCATGGCGCACGGCGACGAGCGCGGGCTGGTGCTGCCCCCCAAAGTGGCGCCCGTGCAGGTCGTCATCGTGCCGGTCGCGGCGCACAAGGGCGGCGTTACGGAAAAGGCGGAAGCGCTCAACGCCGCGCTGCTGAAAGAGGAAGTCCGTTCGGAAATCGACAACCGCGACGCCAGCCCCGGCTGGAAGTTCAACGAATGGGAGATGAAGGGGGTGCCCGTGCGCGTGGAGATCGGCCCGCGCGACATCGAGAAAAACCAGATCGCCGTGTTCCGCCGCGACACGCTGGAAAAAACCTTCCTGCCCTTCGACGGCGCGGCGGGCGCGCTGAAAGACCTCCTCGGCGAAATCCAGAAGAATATGCTGGAAAAATCGCGTAAAAACCGCGACGGGCGCATCGTGTACGCGGAAAACATCGAAGAACTGCTTGCCGGCGTGGAAGGGAAAAATTTCGTGAAAGCCGGCTGGTGCGGCTGCCGCGAATGCGAAGATAAAATCAAGGAAAAAACCGCCGCCACGGCGCGCGTTATCGTCGAAGGAGAAAAGAGCGAAACCTGCGCGGCGTGCGGCAAAAAGGCAAAACATACGGTGATTTTCGCGCGGGCGTATTAAAAGCCGGCGGCGTCGCCGAAAAGGGATCATGGATACGATTATTCTCCAAAAAGGCAACGAATTGCTGCAATTCATCTATGAGGACGGCACCACCGTCGTCATATACGCGTGGCAGGCGATCGTCATTTTGTGCGTATGCGCGGCGGTCGCCGTCGCCCTGTACGTGCTGATGGGGCTCGGGCTGATGAAGATGGCGGCGAACAACGGCGTGAAACTCGGCTGGCTGGGGTTCGTGCCTTTCGCGCGATACTTCATCGCCGGCAGGGTGGCGGGGCATACCCGTCTGTTCGGGAAAAAGATGAAGAACGCCGGCTTCTGGCTGGCGATCGTCTCCGGCGTGTTTTTCGCGTTCAACGCCGTGAGTCTGTATTATCAGTACTATCCGCTGGGGTACGCCTTTTTCGGCGGGGACATCGTGGAGTTTTTCTACACGCAGAGCGGCATGGCGTATTCCAGCCCCATATTGGAGGATTTTTCCTATTATCCCGCCGTGGAAGTCTATCTGAACGTTTGGGCGTGGGTGGCGTTCCCCGTGCAGATCGCGCAGCTTTTCTTCTTCGTGCTCACCTTCATGCAGCTGTTCAAGAAATTCAACCCGCGCAACTATTTCACCTTTACGCTGCTTTCCTTTTTCGGGGAACTCCTCGGCATTTCGCTGGCGGGGGCGTTCGTCTTTTCCCAGCGCAACAGGAAGGCGGTCAATTACAACGACTATCTCAAAGAGCAGTATATGCGCATGCAGGGCATGTACTTCCCCCCGCGGGAAAATCCGCCGGATAATCCCTTCCGCGAGTTCGGCGGGAGGGGGGATAACGACCCGGGCGATCCCTTCGCCGAATACGGCGAAGAAAAACCCCCGCAGGAACTGCCGCAGGGCGGAAAGGAAAGCGATACGGATAACGAAAGCGGTACGGACAACAAAGACGATCCGACGAAGAAGGACGATTCCCCCTTCGACGGGTTCTGAACGGAAAAAGCAGAGCGGCGCGCCCTGCTTTTCTTGCGTCGAAGGCGCGTTGTTACGGAGAAAACGAGATGAAAAACGATACGATCTGCGCGCTGTCCACCCCCGCGGGCGCGGGGGGCGTGGCGGTCATCCGCGTCAGCGGGGATAATTCCCGTTTCTTTGCGGAAAAGATGTTCGCGCCCGCAGGCAGAACGGCGGTGAAGGATTTCGAGCCGTACAGGATGTATACCGGCGAGTTCGACGCGGGGGATTTTAAGGATTTCGGGATGCTGGTGCTCTTTCACGCCCCGAAAAGTTATACCGGCGAGGACATGGCGGAATTTCACGTGCACGGCGGCGTCGCCGTAGTCAGGGGCATGCTCAAACGGCTCGCCGATCTGGGCTGCCGCTCCGCGGAGCGGGGGGAATTTACCCGCCGCGCCTTTCTGAACGGGAAACTGTCGCTTTCTTCGGCGGAAGGGCTGATCGACATCATCAACAGCGAAAGCGAAGGGGAGATCCGTGCGGGGTATTCGCTCTACCGCGAAAAACTCAAAGGGAAGATCGACGCGCTGCAGGCGGAATTGAAAGCCGTGCTCGCGGAGATCGGCGCCGCCCTCGATTATCCCGACGAGGTCGGCGAGGAGGGGGTGAAGGAGCGCGCCGCCGCGGCGTTTTCGCGGGTGCGCGCCGCCGTTACGGCGCTGAAAGATTCCTATTTTATCGGCAGCCGGCTGGCGGGCGGGGTAAAGGTCGGCATCGTCGGCAAGCCCAACGTCGGCAAAAGTTCGCTCTTAAACGCCCTTCTTCGGTGCGATAAAGCCATCGTGTCGGAATACGCCGGCACCACGAGGGACGTGGTGGAAGGTTCCGCCGTTTACAACGGGGTGAAATTCGGATTCAAAGACACCGCCGGCATCCGCGAAACGGAAAACGCCGTGGAGCGGGTGGGGGTGGAGCGTTCTAAAAAGGTGCTCGAAGAGGCGGATATCCTCGTCGTCGTGCTCGACGGCAGCGAGCCGCTTGCGAAGGAGGATCGGGAAATCCTTTCGCTCACCGCCGGCAGAAACCGCATCGTCGCCGCGAACAAAAGCGATCTCGGCGGCGCCGCGGAGGCGGCGGAAATATCGATTTCCGCAAAATCCGGCGAAAATATTGACAAACTCACAGAAATGTTGTTTAATAGAACTATAGGCGCGGGGGTGGACGTCAACGGCGAATTTTTGTCGGAACAGCGGCACTACGAAGCGCTCTGCCGCGCCCTCGCCGCGCTGGATCTGGCGGAGGCGGCGCTGAGCGGTCCCCTCGAAATGGTCTTTTCCGAGGCGGAAACGTGCTGGCGCGTGCTGGGGGAGATCACGGGGGAAACGGCGTCCGAGGACATCGTGGAAGAGATCTTTTCCCGATTCTGCGTGGGAAAATAACGGAAGGGGAAAACATGGTCAATCTCGATTTATACCGCGTATTTTACGCCGTAGCCAAATGCGGCAGTCTGACGAAGGCGGCGGAAGAACTTTACATTTCGCAGCCCGCCGTTTCGCAGGCGGTCAAGCAGTTGGAAAACCAACTCGGCGGCAAACTGTTCAACCGCACGCACAAGGGAATGGAACTTTCCGATACCGGCGGAAAACAGATTTTCGACACGGTGGAAAAAGCCCTTAAACTGCTCGCCGAGGCGGAAACGAAATACTCCGAACTGAAAAATACCGCCGCGGGGGTGGTGCGCATCTGCGCCAGCGACACCGTCAGCACCCATTTTCTGCTCAGATACATCAAGGAATATCACGAAAAATATCCCAACGTCAATCTCATTTTGCAAAACGGCACGTCGGCGGAAACCATCGAATTGCTGAAAAACAAGAAGGGGGATATCGGCTTCGTGAATCTGCCGGTAGACGATAAGGACGTCAATTTGTCCAACACCGTGATGCGCCTGCACGACACCTTCGTGGCGAGCGACAAATTCGCGGAACTGTTCGGCAGGGTGGTGGATCTGCGGCGGCTGCAGGATTATCCGCTGCTGATGCTGGAACTCAACACCGCCACGCGGCAGGCGATCATCAATTTCGCCCACTCGCAGGGGATACATCTCCATCCGGAAATCGAACTTGCGAGCCTCGAACTGATGGCGGAACTGGCGAAAAACGGCATCGGCATCGCCTGCATCCCCCGCGAATTCGTGGCGCACGAACTGGAAACGGGGGCGCTGAAAGAGATCAGGACCAATCCCGAACTGCCGGCGCGCGCCATCGGGCTGGCGCTGCCGAAGGACGAAGAACTGTCGTTCGCGGTGAAGGAATTCCTCAACCTCATCCGCGCGGGCTGACCCTTTCGGCGGCAGCCGTACTATCCGGCGGCGGGCGAACATAAGATACTAACGAAAACGCTCTTCCGGCGCAGGTTCGCGAAAAACGCGCGCCGCGGCGGGCAAAAATGCCGGCATCCGGCACACAAGGAGATAGAAAATGGAAATCTGGCAGGCGATCGTGCTGGGGCTGGTACAGGGTTTTACGGAATTTCTGCCGGTATCCTCCAGCGGGCATCTGGTACTGCTGCAAAATTGGTTCGGCATCGATCCCGAATACAGCATGTTTTTAACGATCATGCTGCACGTCGGCTCCCTGATACCGGTTTGCATCGTGTTTTTCAAGGATATTATAGGGCTGTTCAAACATCCGAAAGGACTTTTGTATCTCGTCATCGCCAGCGTTCCCGCCGCGCTCGTGGGCTTTTTGCTCAGCGACTGGCTGGACGGCGTGTTTTACGGCGGAAAATACCTCGCCCCGTGTTTCCTCATCACGGCGCTGGCGCTGCTGCTTGCGGAGCTTTCCGCCAAAAAAAGGCCGCTTTATAAGGACATCGACGCCGGCAACGCCTTCATGATGGGCGTGGCGCAGGCGATCGCCGTGGTGCCGGGCATTTCGCGCAGCGGCTCCACCATCGCGGCGGGGTGCATGCTGGGGGTGGAACGCGGCAAAAACGCCAATTTCGCTTTTTTGATGAGCATTCCCGTCATCCTCGGTTCCGCGCTGCTGGAAGGATACGAATTTGCAAAAGCCCCGTCGGTGGATATCGGCGCGCTTCCCCTGCTTTTGGGGGTGCTTGCGGCGGCGGTGAGCGGTTATATCGCCGTCAAATTGATGCTTTCGCTCGTCAAAAAAGCCGATTTCAAGTGGTTTTCGCTTTATCTTGCGGTATTGAGCGTGATTTTGCTCATAATATAGGCATGAGCGACAGAAAGACGGTCGAGGAACGGGCATTGCGGGGCGCCGCGCCGAAGGAAGTCGGGCGGGCGCTGAAAAAACTGATCCGACAAAAGGAAAAAAATTTTTTATAAAGGAGATAGATGGACGAAATAAAGGAGATAGATGGACGAATGAAAAAGTTTTTTAAAGAGTTCAAGGCGTTTATCACGCGCGGCAACGTCATCGACATGGCCGTCGGCGTGATCGTAGGCGGAGCGTTTACGGCGATCGTAACCGCGCTCACGACGCATGTGTTCCAGCCCCTCGTGAACTGGGCGCTTGCCGGCGCGGGCGGCGGACTGGAAAGTGCGGTAACCATGCTCAAAGCGGTCGAGGTGGACGGAGTTATCGATATGTCGCAGTCGATTTACATAGACTGGGGCGCGGTGATTTCCGCGGTGCTCAACTTCCTGATCATCGCGCTGATCCTGTTTTCCATCGTCAAGGCCATCAACAAACTGCACGAAGTGAGCGCGCCGAAGTATTACGGATACGATAAGAAAGAGTATTACGCGATGCGCCGCGCGGGCAAGAGCGAAGAGGAGATCGAAAAACTCGCCGCCGCCCGCGACAAGGCGAAGGCGGAAGCGGACGCCGCCGCGGCGGAAGAAGCGAAAAAGCACACCGTGGAATACCTTCTGGAAGAGATCAAAACGCTTTTGGAAAAGCAAAGCGAAAAATAATGGGCAACGACAAAGCGCTCCTCCCGCGGACTGCGGGAGGGGCGCTTTATCGTTTTTTCGCGGATGCAATTACCCGAGCAGCGCGATCGCCACGTTACAAAAGAGGATGAGGGAAAGCGCGTCCACAATGGTGGTGATGAAAGGGCTCGCCATCACGGCGGGGTCGAGTTTGCATTTTTTCGCCAGAAGGGGCAGAGAGCAGCCCACGAATTTCGCCAGCACCACGGTGATCGCCAGACACAGCGAGATCACGAACGCCACCTCTGCGGTATAGCCGGAATAGCCGAAGAGCAGGTTGTCGATAAGCAGCAGTTTCGCAAAGCACGCCGCGCCCAGCGTGAGCGCCAGCAGCACGCCGACCCGCAGTTCTTTCCACTGCACGCGGAAGATGTCTTTGAATTTCAGTTCGCCCAAGGCGATGCCGCGGGTTACGGTTACGGAGGCCTGCGAGCCGGCGTTTCCGCCGGAATCCATCAGCATGGGCACGCAGGCAATGAGCAGCGTCCCTGCGCCGAGGGCGCTGAGCGCGCTCTCGTAAGTGTTGAGGATCAGCCCCGTAAAGGTTGCCGAAACCATTAAGATGAGCAGCCACGGGGCGCGGTTCAGCCAGATCTTGAAGGGGCTGGTTTTCAGATACGGCTTGTCGTCCGGCGTGATCGCCGCCATGATCTGGATGTCTTCCGTCGCCTCTTCCTGCAAAACGTCCACCGCGTCGTCCACGGTGATAATGCCCACGATGCAGCCCTCCTTATCGATGACCGGCAGGGCGAGGTAGGCGTATTTCTGGAATTTGAGCGCCACGTCCTCCTTGTCCTCGAGGGTCTCTATGGAAACGGGATTGGTGGTCATGATGTCCTCGATGAGGGTCTCCTTGTCGGCGAGGAGCAGATCCTTTACCGTTACCACGCCGATGAGCCGCTTGCGGATATCGGTAACGTAACAGGTGTAGATGGTCTCCTTGTTCACGCCGGTGCGGCGGATCTTGTCGAAGGCGTCGGAAACCGTCATGTTGGCGGAAAGGGACACGAATTCCGGCGTCATCAGCGAGCCGGCGCTGTCGTCGGGGTATTCTAAAAGTTCGTTGATGGTCTTTCTCTCGTCGGGATCGGCGGCGAGCAAAATGCGCTTGACTACGTTGGCGGGCATCTCGTCGATGATGTCCACCGTATCGTCGAGGAACATATCGTCGATGACCGCTTTCAGTTCCTTGTCGGTGAAGGCTTTGATCAACTCTTCCTGCGTGTCGGAATCGAATTCCACGAACACGTCGGAAGCGAGTTCCTTTGGCAGCAGGCGGAAGAAAAAGAGCCGTTCCTTTTCGTCGAGTTCCTCTTCCGCGAAGGCGGCGATGTCCGCCGATTCCATGTCGAGCAGCAGCATCCGAAGGTCGGCAAACCGTCGGTTTTTATACAGCTCCAGCAATTTTTCCGTCGTCTTTTCCTGTTCCATATCGGTTTACCTCCTTTTTCCTGTTTTCCATAAAAAAACCCGCGCGGGGCGGGTCTTATGGTGTTTTTATCGGTTTAAGTTTATGCGATTTGCCCCTGTTTGTCAAGAAAATTCAATCCGTTTCGTTGATTTTGTTGTCGTAAAGGATTTTCGGATTCTGCGCGCGGAGCGCCTTAATGAACGCCTCGTGCTTGCTTTCGGCAAGCAGCAGAACGGTAAATTTGTCCGAAACGGTGTACATCACGAGTTTTCCCTGCGCCTTGAAGTAGACGAGTTCGGAAATCTCGTTAACGTCGTAAGAAGCGCGCAGCACGCCCATCACGGAATACAGCCTGCCGTTTTTTACGGTGTAGTACGGATAGACGAGCACGCCGGCGCAGAGCGCCGTCAGAAGCAGCGCGAGGGCGATCAGCAGGGCGAGGAGCACGACGCCCTGCGCCGTGGCGGCGGAAAAAATTTTCAGCACGTTGAACACAACGGCGACCGCGCCGCTCGCCGCGCCGAGGGCGAGCAGCAGGACGATATATACCGGCAGTTTCATTCGGAATCTTTTCATACAAACACCCGCGCACCGCAAAAGGCGGAAGCCCTTTTTCCTGTATTGTACCACATCCCCGCCCGCTATGCAAGAAATTTTAAATGATTTTCCGCTTTTTATGCGCTTGCAAAAATCGCGCGTTTGTGATACAATAAAGCCCGATAACAAGGATAATTTTTAACGGAGAAACGATATGATCAAACTCATTAAGAACGGCTGCGTTTACGCCGGCGGCAAACTTCGCCGTGCCGCGGCGGAGGACGCGGCGGCGCGCACCCGCACGACGGCGTACAAAATCCTTACGGCGCACAACGTTTCGGGCGACGATAAAAAACTGAAGATCCGCTTCGACGAGATCGCCTCGCACGACATCACCTACGTCGGCATCATCCAGACGGCGAAAGCGAGCGGGCTGGAAAAATTTCCCCTGCCGTACACGCTGACCAACTGCCACAATTCCCTCTGCGCGGTGGGCGGGACCATCAACGAGGACGACCACGTGTTCGGGCTTTCCGCGGCGAGGAAGTACGGCGGAGCCTTCGTGCCGCCGCACATCGCCGTCATCCATCAGTATATGCGCGAAAAGCGCGCGTTTTGCGGCGGGATGATTCTGGGCTCCGATTCCCACACCCGTTACGGGGCGCTGGGGACTCTCGCCGTCGGCGAAGGCGGGCCGGAACTCGTCAAACAGCTTTTGCAAAAGACCTATGACATCGATATGCCGCAGATCGTGGCGGTGTATCTGAAAGGCAGGCCGAAAAAGGGCGTCGGCCCGCACGACGTGGCGCTCGCCCTCGTCAAGGCGGTCTTTGCCGGCGGGTTCGTCAAGAACAAGGTGCTGGAGTTCATCGGCCCGGGCATCCGCGCCCTTTCGATGGATTACAGAAACGGCATCGACGTGATGACCACGGAAACCGCCTGCCTTTCCTCGATCTGGGAGACCGACGGCAAGGTCAGGGATTATTACGCGATGCACGGCAGGGAAAACGCGTTTTGCGAACTGCATCCCGAAGAGGGCGCGTATTACGACGCCGCCGTCGTCGTCGATCTGAGCGGGATCGAACCGATGATCGCCCTGCCCTTCCATCCCAGCAACGCCTATACCATCCGCGAATTTAAGGAAAACGCGTATGAGATTTTGAAAAAAGTGGAAGAAGAGGGGGATAAACTGCTCGCCGGAAAGGGAAAATTCCGCCTGACGGACAAGATCAGGGACGGCAAGGTGTACGTCGATCAGGGCGTTATCGCGGGGTGCGCCGGCGGCATGTACGAAAACATCGCCGAAGCGGAGGAGATCCTGAAGGGCGCGGCGCTTTCCGACGGGGAATTTTCCCTGAACGTCTATCCTTCCAGCCAGCCGGTGTATAAAGGGCTGGTGGATAACGGCTATATCGGGAAACTCATCGAGAGCGGCGCCGTCGTGAAAACGGCGTTCTGCGGACCCTGTTTCGGCGCGGGGGACGTGCCGGCGAACAACGGCTTGTCCATCCGCCATACCACCCGCAATTTCGAAAGCCGCGAAGGCAGCAAGCCTTCCGGCGGCCAGTTGGCGGCGGTGGCGCTGATGGACGCGCGCAGCATCGCCGCAACGGCGCTGAACGGCGGCGTTCTCACGGCGGCGACGGAGATCGATTACGAGGCGAAGATCAAAAAATACCGTTACAGCGACGCCATCTATCGGGCGCGCGTATACGACGGCATCGCCGCTCCGCACGGGGCGGAGCCGCTGAAATACGGACCCAACATCGCGGACTGGCCGAAAATGGAGCCGCTGAAAGAAAATCTGCTGCTTAAAGTGGCGAGCGTGCTCACCGACCCCGTCACCACGACGGACGAACTCATCCCCAGCGGGGAAACCTCGTCGTATCGCTCCAATCCGTTGAAACTCGCGCAGTTCGCCCTTTCGCGGAAGGATCCCGATTACGTGGCGCGGGCGGAGGCGGTCAAGGCGGAAGCCTTCCCGCAGATAGAAGGCGTTTCGGAAAAGGATACCACCTACGGCAGCGTCGTGTGCGCCGTAAGCCCCGGGGACGGGTCGGCGCGCGAACAGGCGGCGTCCTGCCAGCGGGTGCTGGGCGGGGCGGCGAACATCGCCGTTTCCTACGCCACGAAACGCTACCGCTCCAACGTCATCAACTGGGGTATGTTCCCCTTCCTCGCGGAAAAGAACGATTTTGCTTTGGGCGAACTCATCTATATCCCCGACGCGCGCAAAAAACTGCTCGCGGGGGAAACGGCGTTCCCCGCGAAGGTCTTCGGCGCGCGCGCGCGGGAGATCACGCTGACCGTCGCGCCGCTGACGGACGACGAAAAGAAGATCGTCGCGGCGGGGTGTCTGATCAACTTCTACGCGGAACAGGGCAGATAAAAGGTTGCGGCAGGGCTTTTCGCGCCCTGCCGTTTCGATTTGCGCGGGGCGCGCGCCTCCGCCCGCGGCGGGTTTTCGCAAACGGATATATAATCCCTTTTTCCGGCATACACTGTTAAGAGTGAAGACGGGAGGAGGAGTATGGAATTTTTTGCGCCGGTCCTGAAAAAACTGGGGATAGACGCCGCCGCCCCCGCGCCCTATCGCGCGCTGATCTCCGGCAACGGATTTTCTTACTTTGAAAACATAAAGGGCATCAAGAGTTATTCCGCGGAGGAAATTTCGCTGTTTCTGAAACGGGGCGAACTGCGGGTGCGGGGCAGCGGGCTGACCATCGAAAAGTACGCGCTGGGCGACATCGTCATCGGCGGCAGGATCACCGCCTTTGAAACCGCGGGGGTGTGAGATGAAGAAACGCGCTTTCGTTTACGCGGTGTTCCGCGTGCAGGGAGTCAACCGCGAAAGGCTGCTGAATCTGCTCCGCCGCAGGGGGATTTCCCTTTATCGGGTCAAAAACGCGGGGGAAAAGGCGGTGGAATTCGCCATTCCCGCCGCACAGGAAGAAAATTTTTTTGCAATTACCGCGAATTTGTGTTATACTATTACAAAGAAAGGGGAACGCGGCGTATTCGCGCCCCTCGCGCGGCTGTGGAAAAAAACCGGCGTATTGCTCGGCGCGGCGCTTTTCGCCGCCGCCGTCTGCGTTGCGGACGGGGCGGTGCTCGCCGTCGATTATTACGGCAGCGGCGCGGTGTATAAGGACCGCGCGGAGGCGGTGCTTACCGAACTGGGGATCGCGCCCTTCACGTTCGCAAAGCAGAGCGCGCTCGATCGCGCGCAGCGGGAGATCCTGCGCAGGGAAAAGGCGTTTTCCTTCGCTTCGGTCAAAAAGCGCGGCGCGCGGCTGAAAGTCGAACTCGTGCTGGCGAAAGAGGCGGCGGGCGTCGTGGATACCGAAAAAAAACAGCTCGTTACCCCCGTTTCGGGGGTGGTGGAAAGCATCACCGTTCTGCGCGGCACCGCGCTGGTGCGGGCGGGGGACGCCGTCGCCGCGGGGGACGTGCTCGCGGCGGGCTACAACGAGATCAAGGATACCGTGTACGAAACCTACGTGCTGGCAAGCGCGAGCGTGCTGACGGAGCAGGTTTTCGAATACGTCGGCGGCGAGGGGGAAGAGGAAGCCGCCGTCGCCTTCGCGGAAGCCGCCGCGCCCTACGAGATCGTCGGGGCGGAAACGGAAAAAACCCCCGCGGGGGAAAAGTTTGTCTACACCGTGAAACTGACGATGCGGTTGAAGATACAATGAGGTAAAAAACGATTGGATAAGGTGAAAATCAGCGTCGACTGCGGCGACCTCGTGCTGTTGCAGAAGGTGCTCGGCGCGCTGGATGAAAACATGAACGTGCTCGCGGGGGAACTCGGCATTTCTTTCAGCGTGGCGGGAACGGCGGTGGAATTTTCCGGCGATCTGGCGAACGTAACCGTGGCGGCGGAAGTCAGCAAAAAACTGCTGGAGATCGCCAAAGCCGGCGAGCATATCGATAAAAGCCGGCTGATTTACTGCATCGAACTGGCGAAAGAAGGTTCTGCCGACGATATTGCCGGCATCATGAGCGGCGTCATCGCCGTAACCTCGCGCGGCAAGCCGATCAAGTGCAAAACGGTGGGGCAGAAGCGTTACGCCGAGGCGATCAAAAAGAACACCGTGGTTTTCGGCATCGGTCCGGCGGGCACGGGAAAGACTTATCTTGCGGTGGCGCTCGCCGTCGCCGCATATAAGAGCAAAACGGCGGAAAAGATCATCCTGACGCGCCCCGCGGTGGAAGCGGGGGAAAAGTTGGGCTTTCTCCCCGGGGATCTGCAGAACAAAGTGGATCCCTATCTGCGCCCGCTTTACGACGCGCTGCAGGAGATGTTCGGGCTGGAAAATTACGCGAAACTGATGGAGCGCGGCATCATCGAGATCGCGCCCCTCGCCTATATGCGCGGCAGAACGCTGAGCAACGCCTTCATCATTCTGGACGAGGCGCAGAACACCACGAAAGAGCAGATGAAGATGTTCTTGACAAGGCTGGGCGAAGGGAGTAAAATGGTGATAACGGGGGATGTTACGCAGATCGACCTTCCCGAAGGAAAAAAATCGGGGCTCAGGCACGCGGCGGAGATTTTAAAGGGGATAGACGGAATCGCCGCCGTAACCCTCACGGCGAAGGACGTGGTACGGCATCCGCTGGTGAGCGCCATCGTCGCCGCCTACGAAAAAAAAGACAAAAACGCATAAAGAAGAAAGCCTATGGTAAAACAGAAACTGAAAAAATACCGGCGTTGGTCAAAAAAGCAGATCGCCGAATTTCTTTCGATCTTCGTGCTCAATCTGCTGGTGATGGCGGGGATCCTCGTCGGGTCCATCTTTTTAAACGGGATCGGCTACAACGCGGTCGAACCGGATTTTACGGAATATTTCGCCACGATGGGCGGGCAGTTCGCCTATCTGATCATCATTCTCGTGCTGATCATGGCGGTAACGTTTGTCTATCTCATCTTTGAAAACCGCGGGAAGATCAGGGAAGTTCGGGATGTGGAGATGCTTTTTCTGATCATCGAACTCACCCTTTTGTGCAATTACTTCGCGGGCAGATACATCAACATCTATTTCCGACCCCTCGCGCTCGGCGGGCTTTTGACGCTGCTGCTCATCAACCGCCGTTCGGCGGTGTTCGTAACCATCGTAACGTCCCTTCTGACCTTCCTGATGGATGTGTTCACCAACGCGAATTACGCCGCCACGGTGTCCCCGAACGCGCAGTATTCCTCCCTCGTCATCGGGTTTTCCACGGGGATCATCGCCGTATATCTGATCGACGGCGTGGGCGCGCGCATCAAGGTGTTCGGGCGGGGCGTGATCACGAGCGTTCCCGTGCTGGTGTGTCTGGTGCTGCTGGAACAGACCAATCTGATCTCCCATTGGGAGCGCGCCGTGGCGGGGGCGAGTTCCGGAATTCTGGCGGTGGTGCTGTTCATGGCGATCCTGCCCCTGTTCGAATGGCTCTTTAAAAAACTGACGAATTACCGCCTTGCGGAACTCACGGAACACAGCGCGCCGCTGATCCGCCGCATGATCGAGGAGGCGCCGGGCACGTTCAATCACTCCATCGTCGTTTCCAACCTCGCGGAATCGTGCGCCACCGCCATCGGCGAGGACGCCCTTTTAGCGCGCTGCGCGGCGTATTATCACGACATGGGCAAACTCCGCCAGCCGGAATTTTTCAAGGAAAACCAGCAGGATTCCCGCAACCCGCACAACGATCTCACGCCGGAACTTTCCGCGAACATCGTCCGCGCGCACGCGAAGGACGGTTACGACATCGTCAAAAAATACGGGCTGCCGCAGGAGATCGCGGATATCTGCCTGCAGCACCACGGCACCATGCCGATGATGTTCTTTTACGCGAAGGCGAAACAGTTTAAGGACGGCGGCGACGTGGACGTGGAAAAATACTGTTACGCGGGGCCGAAACCGCAGACGAAGATCGCGGCGATCATGATGATCGCCGACGCCGGCGAAGCGGCGGTGCGTTCGCTGAAAGACCGTTCCCGCGAGAAAGTGGACGCGCTCATTCAGAAACTCATCAACGAGCGGATGCAGTTAAGGCAGTTCGAGGACTGCGACATCACCATGAAGGAACTCACCATCATCCGCAACACCATCGTCAACAACCTGACGGGCGTATACCACAGCAGGATCGAATACCCGAAGGTCAATCTGGAAGAAATCAAAGCGGAAGAAGCGGAATAATACTATGGGAAGACTTGTCATCGAATGTTTGAGCAGACCCGCGCGGTACAGAAAACTCGCGCGGGAGGTCTATAAAATTCTCGGTCAGCGCGCGCGGCTGCGCGCGGAGCTCGTCTTTTTAAACGAGGACGAGATGATCCGCCTCAATTCCATGGCGCGCCATGTGGAAAAGGTTACCGACGTATTGAGTTTCCCCTCCCTCGACAATATCCGCGGCAGGGCGGTTACCGCCGAGGAGTTTCCCTATGAAACGGAGGGGAATTACGTCTATATGGGATCCGTCGCCGTCTGCGAAAAGCGCGCGGAAGAACAGGCGGCGGAATACGGGCATTCCGTCGAAAGGGAGATCGCGTATCTTATCCTGCACGGCTTGCTGCACCTTTTCGGTTACGATCATATGAACGAAGCCGACAAGGGGGAAATGCGCGCCCTCGAAAAGGCGGTCATCGAAAAACTTTATCCGGAGGAAAGGCAGTGAAGGCGGGCACGGTGGCGGTGGTCGGCAGGGCGAACGCGGGGAAATCCACCCTCGTGAACGTCCTCGTCGGGGAAAAGGTAAGCATCGTTTCCCCCAAACCGCAGACGACGCGCGACTGCATTTTAGGGATCCTGACGGCGGAAGATTACCAGATCGTGTTCGAGGATACGCCGGGCATTTACAAGGCGGATAACGCCCTGAACGCCGCGATGCAGAAAACCGCCGAGCGCACCGCGAAGGACGTGGACGCCGTGCTTTTGGTCGTCGACGCCCACGCGGGGCTGCGCGAAGGGGATAAGGCGCTGGCGGAAAAGTTCGCCCGCAAGGGCGCGCCCCTCGTCGTGGCGCTCAGCAAGATCGACATATCCGCCGAAGAAACCCTCATCGCCGCCGTCCGCGCGCTTTCTTCCGTCAAGGCGGAAATCGTGCCGGTCTCCGCGCGGAAAGGCACGAACCTGAAAGAACTCGTCAAGGTGCTCTTGTCCGTTCTGCCGGAAGGGGAGGCTCTGTTTGAAAACGTCGTTTCCGATAAGAGCGAGCGCTTTATGCTCGGCGAGATCGTCAGGGAAAAACTCCTTCTGAAATTCGATAAGGAGATCCCCCACGGGACGGCGGTGGTCATCCACACGTTCAAGGACAAGGGGGGCGTCGCGGAAGTGGGGGCGGATATCGTGTGCGAAAAAAAGAACCACAAGGCGATCCTCATCGGGAAACAGGGCGCCGCGCTCAAAGAGGCGGCGAGCCTCGCCCGCGCGGACATGGAAAAATTTCTCGGCAAAAAGGTGTTTCTGACGACCTATGTGCGGGTAAAAGAGGATTGGCGCAACCGCCCCGAACTCATCCGCGAATACGGGTACGGGGAAAGAGAAAAGTAGGGAATAAAATTTTTCCGCTGCGCATACTAAGAAAAAAAGGAGCGCTATGGAAAAAGACGGATTCGATTTCGAACACCCCGCCGATTCGGCGTGGGAGCTGTTTGAAAAAACGGGGAAGATCTCCTATTATATGCTGTACAAAAAACTTACGGAAAAGTAAAACGGGATTTTATGCTGAAAGTAAACGCACTGATGATCAAGAGCGTCGATTATGCCGATAACGACAAAATATTGACGTTGTTTTCCTTGGAACAGGGGGTAATTTCGGCAAAAATCCGCGGCGTGAAAAAGGCAGGCGCGAAGTTGAAGTTCGCTGCCGAGCCTTTTTGTTTTGCCGAATATATCCTCACGGAAGGCAGTTTGAAAAGCGTTGCCAACGCCTCGCTCAACGACAGTTTTTACCCCCTGCGCGAGGATCTTTTCCGCTATTACGCGGCGGGGGCGGCGGCGGAATTCGTGAAACGGTTCTGCCCCGAAAACGTCGTGCACGCCGCATTGTTTTCCGCAACGGCGCGCTTTTTAAGCGCCCTCGCCTACACCCCCGTGCGCGCGGAAGGCGCCCTCGCGTGGTATCTTTCCGGCGGGCTGAAGGAGATCGGCTATTCGCTGCGGCTCGACGGCTGCGCGGGGTGCGGGGAAGTTCCGCGCCGCCCTTTTTTCGATTTCGGCGAGGGCAGCGTGTACTGCGAGGATTGCCGCGGGGAAGGGGCGAAGGAACTCAGCCGCGACACCTATAAACTACTTCTGGCGCTGCGCGGCGGGGAGGAAACGCCGCAGGAAAGTTTTTTTGAAGAACTTGGCGTCGAAAAGGGCTATTATCTCCGCGCCCTGCGCCTGATCAACCGCTTTCTTCTGACGGCGGCGGGCGGGGAACTTTCGTCTCTCAAAGCGTTTATAAAACTCTGCGAGGGCGTATTTTAAGGAAACGACCGCGTCGGCGGATTGTTTTATAGAATTTTTTGTAAGGAGGAGACAATGAAGTACGTTTACCTGTTCAGCGAAGGGAACGGCAGCATGCGCGAGCTTTTGGGAGGCAAGGGGGCGAACCTTGCGGAGATGACGGGGCTGGGAATGCCCGTACCGCAGGGGTTCACCATCACCACGGAGGCTTGTACGCAGTATTACAGGGACGGGGAGAAGATCAACGAAGAGATCTCCGCGCAGATCATGGAGTATATCGGCAAACTGGAAAAGATCACCGGCAAAAAGTTCGGCGATACGGAAAATCCCCTGCTGGTATCGGTGCGTTCCGGCGCGCGCGCGTCCATGCCGGGGATGATGGATACCATTCTCAATCTCGGCATGAACGACGAGGTCGCCGAACGCGTTGCCGAAAAGACGGGAAACCGCCGTTTCGCCTACGATTCCTACCGCCGGTTCATCCAGATGTATTCCGACGTCGTGATGGAAGTCGGCAAAAAGTATTTTGAAACGCTCATCGACGAGATGAAGGAAAGAAAAGGCGTGAAACTCGACACCGAACTTTCCGCCGACGATCTGAAAGAACTCGCCGAACAGTTCAAGGCGGAATATAAAGAAAAGATCGGCAGCGATTTCCCCGCGGATCCTAAACAGCAGCTGATGGGGGCGATCAAGGCGGTGTTCCGCTCGTGGGACAACCCCCGCGCCGTCTATTACCGCCGCATGAACGACATTCCCGGCGACTGGGGCACGGCGGTCAACGTGCAGATGATGGTGTTCGGCAATATGGGCAACACCTCGGGCACGGGCGTGGCGTTTTCCCGCAATCCCTCCACCGGCGAAAAGGGGCTGTACGGCGAATATCTGATGAACGCGCAGGGGGAGGACGTCGTCGCCGGCGTGCGCACGCCCCAGCCCATCGACATGCTGAAAAAGGACAACCCCGCCGCGTACGCGCAGTTCAAAGACATCGTGGAGCGGCTGGAAAAACATTACCGTGACATGCAGGATATGGAGTTTACCATCGAGGAAGGCAAACTCTATATGCTGCAGACCCGCAACGGCAAGCGCACGGCGGAAGCCGCCGTCAGGGTGGCGTGCGATCTGGTGGACGAAAAGATGCGCACGGAAGAGGAGGCGGTTCTGATGATCGACGCAAAGCAGCTCGATTCCCTCCTGCACCCGCAGTTCGACGCCGCCGCCCTCAAAAAGGCGAAGCCGCTGGCGACCGCCCTGCCCGCTTCCCCGGGCGCGGCGTGCGGCAAGGTGGTGTTCACCGCGGAAGAGGCGACCCGCCGCGCCCGCGACCTGAAAGAAAAAGTGGTGCTCGTGCGGCTGGAAACTTCGCCGGAGGACATCGAGGGCATGCATTACGCGCAGGGCATTCTGACGGTGCGCGGGGGGATGACCTCCCACGCGGCGGTGGTGGCGCGCGGCATGGGCACCTGCTGCGTGTCCGGCTGCGGGGACATCAAGATCGACGAGGAAAACAAGGTCTTTACCCTTGCGGGTCATACGTTTAAGGAGGGAGATTACATTTCCCTCGACGGCTCTACCGGCAACGTCTACGGCGGGGAGATCCCCACCGTCGCCGCCACGGTATCGGGCAGTTTCGGCAGGATCATGAAGTGGGCGGATCGCTACCGCAGATTAAAGGTGCGCACCAACGCCGATACGCCGAAGGACGCGAAACAGGCGCGGGCGTTCGGCGCGGAAGGCATCGGGCTGTGCCGTACGGAGCACATGTTCTTCGAGGCGGGGCGCATCTTCGCCATGCGCAAGATGATCGTCGCCTCCACCGTACAGCAGCGCGAGGCGGCGCTTGCGGAACTGTTGCCCATGCAGCAGGGGGATTTCGAAGCGCTGTACGAGGCGATGGAGGGTCTGCCCGTAACCATACGGTTTCTGGATCCGCCGCTGCACGAATTTCTGCCGACGGCGGAGGCGGAGATCCGCGCCCTTGCGGACGAGATGGATATGGACGTTGCGGAACTCAAACACATTATCGCGGGGCTGCACGAATTCAACCCCATGATGGGGCACCGCGGCTGCCGCCTTGCGGTAACGTATCCGGAGATCGCGGCGATGCAGACGCGCGCCGTCATCGGCGCGGCGCTGGCGGTGAAAAAACGCCACCCCGAATGGGACATCGTGCCGGAGATCATGATCCCCCTCGTCGGCGAAGTGAAAGAACTCGCCTACGTCAAGGCGGTCGTTACCGAAACGGCGGAAGAGTGCTTTGCGAAGGCGGGCATGAAACTTTCCTATAAAGTGGGCACCATGATCGAGATCCCGCGGGCGGCGATCACGGCGGACGAGATCGCAAAGGAAGCGGAATTCTTCTCCTTCGGCACCAACGATCTCACGCAGATGACCTTCGGGTTCAGCCGCGACGACGCCGGAAAATTCCTTTCCGCCTATTACGAGAAAAAGATCTACGAAAGCGACCCCTTCTCGCGGCTCGACACGGCGGGCGTGGGCAAATTCGTAAAACTTGCGGCGGAACTCGGCAGAAAGACGCGGCACGATCTCAAACTCGGCATCTGCGGCGAGCACGGCGGCGATCCTTCCACCATCGAATTCTGCGAAGAGGTGGGGCTGGATTACGTTTCCTGTTCGCCTTACCGCGTTCCCGCGGCGCGGCTCGCCGCGGCGCAGGCGGCGCTGAAACGAAAGGGCGCGAAATAAACAAGCATAACGCGAAAAGGCGCAGGGCGTAAAGCCCCGCGCCTTTTTTGCGCCGCGGTCTGGTTTGCGGCGGATCAAGCGTTTTCGTTCTGCCGTTTTTTCAGGATCTTCGGGAATAACACGGCGAATACCGCCGTGCTGAAACACGCCCCGAAAATATCGGCGATCGGTTCGGCGTAGAACGCCGCTTCCGCGCCCCAGAAGCGGGGCAAAATCAGCAAACAGCCCAAAAACACCACCAGTTTGCGGGTCATCGACAGGATGAAGGCGTATTTCGGCTGCCCGAGCCCCGTCATTCCGTCCACAAAGGCGTATTGCAGGGAAAGGGGGATGATGCCGATCATATAGACGCGGATCCCCCATGCCGACAGGGAAACGATCTCTTCGTTGCCGGAAAACAGCCCCGCCACGGGGCGCGCCAGAGGGAAGGAAAGCGCGAACATGATCCCCGTAAACGACAGCGCCAGAATGACGATGGAGCGTTCCGCCCTTTTGAGCAGGGGGATGTTTTTCGCGCCGTAATTATACGCGAGCGCCGGCTGCGTGCCCGTGCTGATGCCCAGCAGCGGCATGGTGATCGCGGACATAAAGGACTGCACGATGGTGGAAACGGTGATCCACTTGTCGCCGTCCGCCCCGCCGTAGGCTTTCAGCACCATGTTGGAAACGATGATGACCAAACTGTCCGTGGCGAGGATGAAGAAGGGGGACGCCCCGTAGCGGAAGATCTTGCCGACGAGCTTCCCGTCCGGTTTCGAAAAGGAAAGGCGTATTTTCGTGGATTTTTTCAGCAGAAAGCCGACGACGAAAAGAAAGGATAAAAACTGCGAGATCACCGTGGCGAGCGCCGCGCCGGTAACGTCCATGCCGAAGGTGAAGATGAACAAGGGGTCGAGCGCCACGTTGGCGACGGCGCCGATGACGGTGGTGAACATTCCCGCCGCGGAATAGCCCTGCGCGACGATGAACTGGTTGAGCCCCACGGCGGTGACGGAAACGATTGCCCCCGCAACGTATACGGAAAGATACTGTTTCGCGTATACGAAGGTGTTTTCGCTGGCGCCGAACGCCGTCAGCAGCGGATCCATCAGCGCGAAGGTTACGGCGGTTACGGCGGCGGCGATGGCGAGCAGACAGATAAGCGCGTTGGAAAGGATCTTTTTCGCAGCGGGGTCCCTGCCTTCGCCGAGCGCCATGGCGAAGAGGGGTGCGCCGCCGAATCCCACGAGGGAGGCAAAGGCGGAAATCAGCGTGGTGATCGGCGCGCAGACGCCGAGCCCCGCGAGAGCGATATCGCCGATCTCCGCGATGTTGCCCACGAACATCCTGTCAACGATGGAATAAAGCACACTGATAAACTGCGCCAGCATCGCGGGGAAGGCGAGTTTCATCACGGTAACCGCCGCCCTGTTGCTGCCCAAATCGAGCGATTTCATCTTTTAGCCGCCTTTGATGCGGAAATCTTTTCCGCCGAACGCCTTTGATTGTAACAGCAAGCGGGGCAAAAGTCAATCGAAAAAAAGAATTTGCCTCGGGAATTTTTAACTTTTAAAATTCTTCCCGATAAACTTGACTTTCGCGGGCGGCTATGGTAAAATATTATGCGTTCGGGAGCGTAGCTCAGTTGGTTAGAGCGCATGCTTGACATGCATGAGGTCATAAGTTCGAGTCTTACCGTTCCCACCAAAGCAAAGCGGCAAAGAGAAAAAACTCTTTGCCGCTTTGCTTTTATAACGGCAAACGAATTGATGCGTTGCAATCGAAAAAAATATATGTTATAATTAAAAAAAGGGGAAACGGTTTCATATGTTTGCGTTTTATTTGAGTATTGCCGCAGTGTGTTTGATAGCGGTAGTTATTGTAAAGTTTATAAAATCGCCTGAAACCCGCGGCGCTAAGGGAGAAACGATTGTAGCGCGCATTTTAGGCAGGACAATTGACGGCGAGCAATACGTGATTCACGATTTGTTGTTTTCGGATAAAAACGGCAATTCCTGTCAGATCGATCATGTCCTTATCAACAAACACGGGATATGGGTTATCGAAACGAAGAATTTTTCGGGGCGGATATACGGCGACGCAAGGCGACGGGAATGGACGCAGGTTTTAGCGTACGGAAACGAGAAAAATAAATTTTATAATCCCGTAAAACAAAACGCCACGCATATTTACAGATTAGCGGAATATTTAGATGAAAAAAATATATTTTTTAACGTAGTCGTATTTTTACGGCGCGCCGATATTTCTCGGGTGTCGGCAGAAAACGTTTTTGATGTTCGTACTTTATCCGTTATTAAAAGGCGGGACACCGGATTAAATTTAACGCCGGAACAAATGCAAAATTTTTATGAAAAACTTATAAAATTGAAAAACGAAAGCCGGATCACCAAAAAAGAACATATCGCGCAAATTCGGGACAAACGGAATAAAATCCGATCGGGCATTTGTCCGAGGTGCGGTGCAAAACTGCTTTTACGAAACGGTAAAGACGGGTGCTTTTTCGAATGTTCGAATTATCCCGATTGCAGGTTTACCAAAAACCTTGATTGACTTACAAAACCCCCTCGGGCGGGAGAAGTTTCTCCCGCCCGAAGGGCTTTTATTGAAATTTTTACGCCGCGGGGCGTTCTTCGGTCAGTTTTAATTCCTTTTTTACCTTTTTCGAAACGAAAATAAACGTGCAAAGGTGCATGGCGACCGCCGCCAGCCACGATACGGGGTAGGATATAAACAGCATCGCCAGCGTGCGCTGCGCCGCGAAAAACGTATAGATCCACAAGATCCGCACGCCGCATACGGCGACGATGGCAAAGATCATCGGCAAAAGCGAGCGCCCCATGCCGCGGATGCTGCCGACCAGCACTTCCATCAGTCCGCACAGAAAATACGGCGCGCATGCGTACAGCAGCCGTTCTCTGCCGAAGGCGATAACTTCCGGTTCCGTGTTGTAGATGGAGAGCAAAGGATCCGCCAGCAGGTACACGCCGACGCCCATGATCAGCCCGATGACGGTAACGATGCCGATACACTGCGCCAAAACGAGGCGGATGTTGCCGAACTTCCTCGCGCCGTAATTTTGGGCGGTAAAGGTCAAACACGCCTGCGAAACGGCGTTCATCGTGGTATAGACGAAACCTTCCAGACTCGCCGCGGCGGTGCTGCCCGCCATGGCGATGTCGCCGAAAGAGTTGATGGAGGACTGAATGATGACGTTGGAAAGGCTGAAGATCGTGCTCTGTATGCCCGCGGGCAGGCCGATGCGGATAATGTTTTTCAGCGCGCCGATATGAATGCGGATCCTGCGGAAAGAAAACTGCCCGTAGCCTTTTTGCCTGCAGAGGACGAAGAGCACCGCCACGGCGGAAACGAGTTGCGAAACGGTGGTGCCGACGCCTACGCCCACCACGCCGAGCCCGTAAGCGATGACCAGCCAGAGGTTGATCGCCACGTTGATGAGCCCCGCGCCCGCGAGGATGAGAAGGGGGCGTTTGGTGTCGCCGCAGGCGCGCAGGATCGCCGCGCCGAAGTTATAGATCATCGAAAAAGGCATGCCGATGAAATAGATCTGCAAATAAATCGTCGCCTGATCGATGACGAGTTCGTCGGTGTCCATGAGTTCCAAAAAGAACCGCGCGCCGAAAAACCCGACGATCCCCACAAGGATTCCGCTGAGAAAACCCACGGGTATGGAGGTGTGCACCACTTTATCCGCCTTTTCCCGATCGCCCGCGCCGACGCAACGGGACATCACCGAAAGCGCGCCCACGCTCAGCCCGATGAACAAGTTGACGATGAGGTTGACGAGGGAACTCGTCGAGCCGACCGCCGCCATCGCGGTGTGGTCGGCGAACTGCCCCACGGTGATGATGTCCGCAGCGTTGTATAAAAGCTGCAGAATGCCCGATGCCGCCAAGGGCAGAAAAAAGAGCAGGATCTTGCCGAAGAGCGGGCGCGTACACATGTCGATTTCCCGCTTTTTCTTTTTAGGTCGGACCTCCGCCGTCTCCATAACGAAACCCCTTTTTTCCGTATAAATTTGTTTTTGCCACGTTGCGGCGCGGAACCGCTTCCGGCGGCGCACGGAAAAAAATTCCCGCTGAAAAGGCGGAAAAACCATCCGCCGTTTTCGTCGATGTAGACATTATAGCACCGCGCGGCGGCAAAAACAAGCGTTTGCCGGAAATTTTTATCTTTTTTTCGGGCGGTTTTCGCACGCGGCGGGGGAAGGCGCGCCCGCCGATCGCTTGCGGAATTTTTTCAAAAGGATTGACAGGGCGTTTTTTGCCGTGGTATACTGATGAAAAGCCTGCGGGGGCGCCGCAAGCGCGGTTGCGGCCGCCGCGGCGGGGAAAAGTAAAAACGATGATGAAATTACTGTACAAGAAAAAACCGCCGCGGCGGGCGGCGACGCTCTCCGCGCTGTGCCTTGCCGCGCTGCTTTTATACGCCCTCGCCCGCGTTCCGCTTATCGCGGAGCGCGTGTTCGCGCAAGGCGTTACGCGGTGGCTGAGTTTCGCGTTGAACCGGCTGACGAATTTTATCCCCGTATCGTTTTACGAACTCATCGCGGCGTTCCTCGTCGCGGGGGGCGCCTTCTTTTTGGTCTCGCTCGTCGTTTTTGCGGCGAAAAAAGAGTTTGCGAGGGCGGGGCTTTGGCTGTACCGCGCTGCCGTCGCAGCCCTTTTTGTCCTTCTCGCCTTCGGCGTGCTGTACGCGCCCCTGTACGCCCGCGCGCATGCGGACGAGGCGTTGGGGCTTACAACCGACGTAACGCCGCAGTCGCTGTACGCGGCGGCGGAATATTACGTGGACGCCCTCAACGAAACCTCCGCGCGGCTGGAACGGGACGCGGACGGCAACGTTTTGCCGACCTGCGGTTTCGGCGCGCTCGCCGATCGATTAAACGCCCGTTACGCCGCGTTCGAAGGGAATTATTTCGCCGATTTCGAAGTGCGGGCGAAGGCGGTATTGCTGTCCGTTCCCATGAGTTATCTCGGCATCACGGGCATCTACTTTCCGTTCACCGCGGAAGCCAACGTCAACGTCAATATCCCCGCTTACGAACTTCCCGCGACCATGGCGCACGAAATGGCGCACGCGAAGGGCGTTTCGCGGGAAAACGAGGCGAATATCGTTTCCTACGCCGTCTGCATCCTTTCCGAGGACGATTACATCCGTTACAGCGGGCTGATGAACGCGGCGGCGATCTTGGTGAACGCCCTGCCCGAGGAGCAGTACGAAACGCTTGCGGGGCGGCTGGATGAAAAGGTATTGCGCGAATATGCAAACGCGCGGGCGCATTACGAGAAATACGAAGGGTTTATCGACAGCGTGTCCTCCTTTTTCAACGATTTGTTTCTGAAGGCGAACGGCGTGCCTTCCGGCACGGCGAGTTACGGCGAAACGGAGGAAAGCCTCGTCGCGCTGTACGAAAAGATCGTCAAATCATAACGCTCCGGCGCAAAACGCCGTAAACGCGCCGCCCCGCCCGCTTTCTAAGCGGGCGGGGCGGCGTTTTCGTTTTCCGCGGCGGAGCGCGCCGCGCGAAAGGGGGGGAAAGGTCATCTGTTTTTCACGACGGGCAGCTGAATTTCCACGTATTTTTCGTTTTTCTTATCGAGCGCGTCGTCGGGGCGCCATTTTAAGGCGACGACCTCCGCCCCGTCCGTCAGGGAAAAATCCGCGGCGGGCAGCCATTCGGTCATGATCCGTTTGCGGATGTCGATATATTCGCCGACGGGGCGGCGCTGTCTTTCCGTGCGGAACACCGCGCAGGTCTGTTTTGGAACGACGATCGTTTCAAACCCCAGTTTGTCCATAAAATCCACCCCCGTTACGGCGGGGTTGAACATTTCTTTTCTCGTCCATTCGTCCAGTTCGTAGGCGATGTAAAAATCGTAGCCGTCGTCGCCGATATTGTTTACGATAAAATAATCGGTGGAATAATCGCAGCTCGCGCCGAGCAGCAGCCACTGTTTCGCCCGCGTGCCCGTCACGAACCGTTCTTCCTGCCACGCCCGTTCCTCGCCGTACGGCACGCCGGAAAAACGCCGTTTGTACCCCACGAAAATCTGTTCGCCGATTTCTTTGATCTCGCAATCCATAGTGTTTTCTCCGATGTTTTTTCCCGCGGCGGGCTTTTCGGTCGTCAGGCGCGGGAAACATTTCAGCGCGCCGCCCTTTTTCGCCGCGGAGGGCAGTATGCCGTGGAATTTATAAAACGCCCGCGAAAAACTTTCCGGCGTTTCGTAGCCGTATTTCAGCGCCGCGGAAAGCACCGTGCCGGAAACGGCGAGTTCCTTTCCCGCCAGCGTCAGTCTCCGCTTGCGGATATATTCGCCGACGCTGACCCCATAGACCGCGCCGAACAGGCGCTGAAAATGATATTTGGAAAAGCACGCCGTTTTCGCTAAAATATCGTAATCGATTTTTTCCGTCAGATGCGTTTCTATGTAGTCGACAGCCGCCTGCAAGCCGAAAAACCAGTCCATTTTCCACCTCGCGTTTATTGTAGCACATAAAAACGCGTTTGTCCTGACTTTTCATGCGCAATTTTCTTTCTTTTTTGTTGAAAAAAGAAAGCGGCTGTGTTACAATAAAAACGAGCGGGCTTTGTCGCGCCGCGGGAGGAAAAACATGGCTTATCCGACGGAAGAACTCATCGCTTTCGCCCTTGAAAACGGCTTTACCCACGCGGGGGAACTCAACGTGAAAGCCCTCGTGTTCATGCCGGAAGTCAGGGAGATGTGCAGCGCGGATAAATGCCGCGCTTACGGCAGGAACTGGCGCTGCCCGCCGGCGTGCGGCTCTGTCGAGCAGGCGGCGGAAACCGCGGCGAAGTATTCTTTCGGGCTGCTGGTGCAGACGGTGGGAAAACTGGAAGACGATTTCGATTACGAAACCATGGAAAAAACCGGCAGGGAACACGCGGAAAGTTTCATCAAAATGATGCGGGAACTCAAAAAGAAATATCCCGATATTCTCGGCATGGGGGCGGGCACCTGCGCGCGGTGCGAAACGTGCACGTATCCCGCCGCGCCCTGCCGTTTCCCCGAAGATTCCTATTCTTCCATGGAAGCCTACGGGCTGTGGGTGAGCCGCGTGTGCGAACTTTCCGGCATACCGTATAACTACGGCCCGCAGACCATCGCGTATACGAGTTGTTATTTGCTGAAATAAAGGAGAAAAACATGAAAAAAGCCAAATGGATCTGGGCGGCGGGGGAGCCGGCAAGCGACGAATACGCAAAATTTTACGACGTTTTTGCCGCAACGAAGGCAACGCTTTGCATTTCCGCGGACAGCAACTACGCCGCGTACGTCAACGGCGATCTCGCCGCCTTCGGGCAGTACGCCGATTATCCGCACTTTAAAGTGTACGACGAAATCGATCTTACGCCCTTTTTAAAAGAGGGGGAAAACAAACTCGTTGTCGTCTGCTGGTATTACGGGGTGGATTCCTCCACCTACGTCAACAACAAGGCGGGGCTTATATACGAAGTCGTTTCGGGGGAAAACATCGTCGCCTTCTCTTCGGAAAACACCCTTTCCGCAAAGGCGGAGGATTTCGTCTGTCATCAAAACAGGATCATCACGGCGCAGCTGGGGCTTTCCTACCGCTGCGACAGCCGTTTTTACGACGGGTTCGACAAGGCGGATTATGCGCCGGAGGGCTTTGAAAAATCCGCCGTAGTTTCCGGCATGCCGGAAACGCTGTATAAAAACCGCGTGGAAAAATTGCAGCTTCTGCCGCTTAGTAAAGGCGCGCTCGTCGATAAAGAAAAACGCATCTACGATCTGGGGCGGGAGCGCGCGGGCTTTTTATCGTGCCGCGTGAAGGCGCCCGCGGGCAAAATCGTGCGGGTGGCGTACGGCGAACACCTCGCGGACGGGGAAGTGCGCCGCGCCGTCGGCGGGCGCGATTTCACGGTGGAACTCGTCTGCAACGGGGGATATTTCGATTTTTTCCACCCCTTCCGCCGCTTGGGCTGCCGCTACCTGCAATTTCTGGACGAATGCGAAATCGAAATCGCGGGGCTCAGGGAAACGATGTACCCCGTAACGGAAATACCCCGCCGTTTCGCCGACGAACAACTGCAAAAGATCTACGACGTGGGGGTGCGAACCCTGCGGCTTTGCATGCACGAGCATTACGAGGACTGCCCTTGGCGCGAGCAGGCGCTTTACGCCATGGATTCGCGCAATCAGATGCTCTGCGGCTACTACGCGTTCGGCGAATACCGTTTTGCCCGCGCCAACTTGGAATTGATGAGCAAGGCGCAGAAATCCGATAAACTTCTGCCGCTTTGTTTCCCCGCGGGTACGGACGTGCCCATCCCCTTTTTCAGCCTGATCTACGTAAAGGCGATGCTGGAATACGCCGAATATTCCGGCGATCGTTCTTTGCTCGAAGAAAACTTCCGCCTGCTAAGCGACATCGTGGGCGTGTTCGTGCAACGGCGGGAGGAAAACGGGCTGATCGCTTCTTTTGAAGGATATTGGAATTTCTACGAATGGACCGACGGCATGGACGGCACGAAGGACGGCGCGCTCATCCCCGCCGTGTACGAAAAATCCTACGATCTGCCGCTCAACTGCTTTACGATCCTCGCCCTCGAAGATTATAAAAAGATCTGCGCGCTGATCGGGAAAGCCTTCCCGCACGAAGGGGCGCTTTCCTCCCTTCGCCGCGCGATCGCCGCCTTTTATCGGGAGGATAAGGGGCTGTACGTTACCTATCTGGGCAAAGCGGAACACTACGGCAAACTGTCCAATTATCTGGCGATCCTCGCCGACCCGCAAAACGAAAAGAACGCCGCCCTCGTCGAGCGGCTGAAAGCCGATAAAACGATGTGCGGCGTAACCCTTTCCATGAAGGTGTTCGAATACGACGCCCTGCTTGCCGCCGACAAAGCCGACGCGGCGTACGTGGTGAAAAAAATCCGCGAAGATTACGGGTATATGCTTTCGCAGGGGGCGACGAGTTTTTGGGAAACCATCAAAGGCGAAAGCGATTTCGGCGGAGCGGGCAGTTTGTGCCACGGCTGGAGCGCCGTGCCCGTGTACTATCTTTCCGCGCTCTGCCCCAACGAAACCGAAAAAGCCTGAGCGCCCTTAAAATCGCAAACGAGGAAAGAATATGAAACTGCACAAATATTTTTCGGACGGCGCCGTCATTCAGCGGGATATGCCCTTCGCCGTGAAGGGGTTTGCCGCCGTCGGCACGGTAACGGCGGAATACGACGGGGAAACGCATTCCGCTTTGTCGGAAAACGGCGCGTTTTTCATCCCCTGCCCGCCGCACGCCGGTTCCTTTGCGCCGTGTGTCGTTACGGTGCGCGACGAGAGCGGGGAAGCGCTTTCCTTTTCCGCGCGGTTCGGGGACGTGTTTCTCTGCGCGGGGCAGTCCAACATGGAATACTGCATCGAGGCTCTAAACGACAGGGACGAAACGCTCGCCCGCTGCGCAAAGGCGGAAGGGATTTATTTTATCAACACCTACGGCGTGCTGAGCGGCGAAAAGGGGGAACTCGTCCGCAGCGCGGATCCCCTTGACGACCTCGTCGGCGAGCCGCGCTGGAAACCGATTTCCGACGGGTCGGCAAAGTTCCTTTCCGCCGTGGCGGCGATCGCCGCGCTGGAACTCGCCGAAAGGGCGGATGCCCCCGTCGGGCTGGTGTGCAGCCCCGTGGGCGGGGTGCAGATCTGCGCCTATCTGCCGCAGCCGCTCATCGAGGGGGACGAACTCGTCAAAGGCAACCTGACGGCGCGCGGGTTATATTCCGAAAACGGTTTCAATACGTACGGTTTCGACAATTACACCCAGCCCTGCGGCTTGTATAACGAAAGGATCGCGCCGCTTGTCGGGCTGGCGTTTAAGGCGATGCTGTGGTATCAGGGGGAATCGGACGCAAAGGATTTCGCGCGGGCGCGGTATTACCGCCGCGCGTTGTTTCTGCTCGTAAAGCATTACCGCGCTTTGTTCGGCGAAAAGATGATCTTCGCCGCGGCGCACGTCGCGCGGGAGATCTACCCCTTAACCCCCGACGGGTATAACTACGTAAACGAGGCGATCGACAGCGCGGTGCGGGCGTTGAACGCGGAATACGGCGACGAAAACGCCTTTGCCGCGCCGCAGTACGACGGAGAGGTGGAGTGGCTCATTCCCGACGGAAGGTACGGCTATCACCCCATTCACCCCGTAAACAAAACGAAAATCGCCCTGCGGCTGGCGAAGGGGCTGGAAAACCGGCTTTACGGCGGCGAAGAATACCGTTTCCCCGAAATCGACTCGGTAAAATTCGAAGAGGGCAGGGCGCGGGTATTCGTGCGCGGCGGTCCGCCTTTGAAAAGGGGGGCGGCGTACGGCTTTACCTTGGCGGAAAAAGACGGCGTTTACGCGCCGGCGTTCGCCCGCGCCGTATCCGATTGCGAAGCGGAAGTATATCACCCGAACATCAAAAACCCCGCCGCGCTGACGTACGCGTTCTGCCGTTACGATCGGTATTGCAACCTGCAGACCGAGGATGGCATGCCCGTGAAACCGTACCGCACGGCGGTTGAGGACGTTACGGGCAAAAAATACTATCAAACGAATTGGTGGGAATACTGCGCGTTTTCGCAAATCACCGAAAACAATTGCAGCCCCGATTCCGGCGCGTTTCTGCCCCGCAGAATCTGGAGCGCGGGGCGCATAACGGGGGGCGCGGCGGAAGTCGAAATCACGGAAAGCGGGCTGCGCGTTACCGGCGAGCCGAAGCAGAGGGAGTATTTCTTTTTCGGGGCGTCGCCGCTGATCGATTTGTGCGGCAATCCGCACGGGCTGGAAAATTTTTCTTCTTTGCAAGTGTGCATGACGAGGCTTTCGGGCGACGCGCGTTTCTGCGGCTTTCTGGTGCGCGGGGGCGGGTTCGTCTACCGTTTCGAGCCGACGAATATCGAATGGAACGGCGGGCGCAGGGTTTTTAACGTCGATCTGAAAAACGCCCGCGACGGGGAAGGCAATACCCTGCCGCGCGGCGGGGAGATTCTCCGCACGGCGCACGCGGCGGAACTGTATTTCCGCGGCAAGGAAAAAACGGAAATTTTGATCGAATGGGCGTTGCCCGCGCCGTAAACGAAAAATATGAAAACCGCCCGCCCGCAAGATTTTGCGGGCGGGCGGTTTAATCTTCCAAGCCGAGCAGATAGTCGGCGCTTACGTTCAGCGTTTTACAAAGTTGGCGAATTTGTTCGACAGACGGCTGTCTTCGCCCCTTTTCCCATGAATAAATACTGTCGTCGGTAGTGTTGACGGCTAAGGCTAACTGTTTTTGCGTGAGTCCGCACGCTTTTCGCGCCTCTCTCAATCTTTGACCGTACATTATTTTTACCCGTTAATCTTCTTTTCCGAAAAGATAATCCAAAGATACCCCTAAATAATCGGCGATATTACGGATTGTTTCCATTGGCGGCTCATTGTGGTCATTCAGCCACTCCGAAAGCGTGGATTCTTTTACATTCAGCGCTCTTGCCAAATCAATTTGTTTTTTACCTTGCGACTTTAATTCTTCTTTAACGCGTATGCCGAATATTTTCATTTTTACTCCTCTTTATTCATATTATATAAATTTTTTGGAAAATTTGCTTGACACTTCATATTTTATGAAGTATAATTTATTCATAAAATATGAATAAACGAGGAACAAAAATGGAAGAACAAGAAAAGAAAACAAGAGCATGTTGGAGATGCGACAGGTACAACGCGTATTTTACGAAAACGTTTATCGGGATAATGCGGGAAAACGTGGGATATTGCATGAGAAAAAGAGAAATCGTAAAAAAAGATACGCCCGCGTGCGAAGCGTTCTGCGGAAGAAAGGGGCGGGAGATCGGCAGGAGGAAGGACTGCGCGCTGAGGGCTTTGGAGGGGATAGCGCGGGATAT
>CALVUL010000020.1 GCA_944363555.1 uncultured Clostridia bacterium | reverse complement strand
ATGTTCAAAGGAAAAACACTGTTGATCACGGGGGGGACGGGCAGTTTCGGCAATGCCGTTCTCAAAAGGTTCATGTCCACGGACATCGGGGAGATCCGCATTTTCTCGCGCGACGAGAAAAAGCAGGACGATATGCGCCACGAGTTTCAGGCGAAACACCCCGATTTCGCGGAAAAACTTAAATTTTATATCGGGGACGTGCGCAGCCTCGATTCCGTATCGTCGGCGATGATCGGCGTCGATTACGTCTTCCACGCCGCCGCGTTGAAACAGGTCCCTTCCTGCGAATTTTTCCCGCTCGAAGCGGTAAAGACCAACGTGCTCGGCACCGATAACGTGCTCACCGCCGCGATCAACGCCGGCGTGAAAACGGTCATCTGCCTTTCCACCGATAAAGCGGCTTATCCCGTAAACGCCATGGGCACGAGCAAGGCGATGATGGAAAAGGTCATCGTGGCGAAATCCCGCACGGTGGATCCCGCGAAAACCAAGATCTGCTGCACCCGTTACGGCAACGTGATGTGTTCCCGCGGGTCGGTCATTCCGCTGTGGATCGAACAGATCCGCGCGCACGAGCCCATCACCGTTACCGAGCCGGAAATGACGCGGTTCATCATGTCTTTGGAAGAGGCGGTCGATCTGGTGCTTTTCGCCTTCGAACACGGCGTATCGGGCGATATTTTGGTGCAGAAGGCGCCCGCGTGCACCATTCAAACGCAGGTAGAGGCGGTGTGCGAACTTTTCGGCGGGGATAAGAATTCCGTCAAAGTCATCGGCATCCGCCACGGCGAAAAGATGTACGAAACGCTTTTGACCAACGAGGAATGCGCGCACGCCGTCGACATGGGCGATTTCTACCGCGTGCCCTGCGACAAACGCGGGCTCAACTACGATAAATATTTCAAACAGGGCAATCCCGAACGCAACACGCTTTCGGAATTCAATTCGAGCAACACCGAACAACTCACGGTGGAAGAAGTCAAGGAAAAACTGCTGAAACTCGATTATATCAAAGAAGCGCTCGGCAAAAAGGGGACGTTATGAAGAAGATACTGATCACGGGGGCGAACGGATTCGTCGGAAAAAATCTTACGGCAACTTTAAACGCGGTGAAGGAGGGCAAGGACAAAAGTTTTTCCCTTTCGCCCGATCTCGAATTGTTTTTATACGATGTGGACAGCGACAAATCGCTGCTCGATACATACTGCCGCGAATGCGATTTCGTGGTGCATCTCGCCGGCATCAACCGCCCGCAGGATCCCGCGGAGTTCATGAAGGGCAATTTCGGGTTTACGGACGAGTTGCTGGATCTGCTCGCCAAGCACAACAACAAAGCGCCCGTGGCGATGAGTTCTTCCATTCAGGCGGAACTCGACAACGACTACGGCAAAAGCAAAAAGGCGGGGGAGGAGCGGCTCTTTCAATACGGGGAGGAACAGGGCGTAAAGGTGTACGTGTACCGTTTTCCCAACCTGTTCGGCAAGTGGTGCCGCCCTAATTACAACAGTGTGGTGGCTACGTTCTGCAACAATGTCGCGCGGGGGCTGGATATCCGCGTGAACGACAGAAACACCGAACTCACCCTCGTGTATATCGACGACATCGTTCGGGCGATCATCGAACTCATCGCCGCGGACGGCGAGGAGGAGAGCGGCTATGTGTTCGTGCATAAGGAATACCGCGTAACGCTGGGGAAGATCGCCGATCTGATCATGTCCTTCAAAGCCTCGCGGGAAACGGGGCTGGTGCCCGATCTTTCCGATCCCTTCGTGAAAAAACTGCACGCGACCTACACGAGTTATATTCCGGAAGGCGAATTTGCCTACCCCCTTGCCGTGCATGCGGACGAGCGCGGCAGTTTTACCGAGATTTTGCGCACGAAGGGCGCGGGGCAGTTCTCCGTCAACGTAACAAAGCCCGGGGTCAGGAAGGGCGAACACTGGCATCATACCAAAAACGAAAAATTTCTGGTGGTGAGCGGCAAGGGCGTGGTGCGTTTCCGCAATATCTTTTCCGATAAGATCACGGAGTATTACGTTTCCGGCGACAAGCCGGAAGTGGTGGATATCCCCACCGGATACACCCACAACATCGAAAACCTCGGCGACGTCGATCTCGTTACCTTCATGTGGAGCAACGAATGTTTCGACCCCGCCCGCCCCGACACGTACGCTTTGAAGGTGAATGAAAATGAATAAACTCAAACTGATGACCATCGTGGGCACGCGGCCGGAGATCATCCGGCTTTCCGAGGTCATCAAGAAGTGCGATCGATATTTCGAGCAGACGCTGGTGCATACGGGGCAGAATTACGATTACGAACTCAATCAGGTGTTTTTCGAAGATCTCGAACTGCGCGCCCCCGATCATTATCTCGGCGTGGTGGGGAAGGACCTCGGC
Source organism: uncultured Clostridia bacterium (assembly GCA_944363555.1). Taxonomy (GTDB): domain Bacteria; phylum Bacillota; class Clostridia; order Christensenellales; family Borkfalkiaceae; genus UMGS775. The sequence continues at coordinate 52,871 of CALVUL010000020.1, read as the reverse complement.
GAAACGATGGGCAACGTGCTGGCGAAATCCTACGCGCTGATGGCGGAAAAAAAGCCCGACGCCGTGCTGGTGCTGGGCGATACCAATTCCTGCCTTTCGGCGATCTCCGCCAAGCGGCTGCATATCCCCATCTTTCACATGGAGGCGGGCAACCGCTGTTTCGACGAGTGTCTGCCGGAGGAAACCAACCGCCGCATCGTCGATCACATTGCGGACGTGAACCTTTGTTATTCCGAACACGCCCGCCGCTATCTCAATGCGGAAGGCACGGCGAAGGAACGCACGTTCGTTACCGGCTCGCCGATGGCGGAAGTGCTGCGGGCGAATCTGAAAAAGATCGAAAAGAGCGGGGTGCTTGCCGCCCTCGGTCTGGAAAAGAAAAAGTATTTTCTCCTTTCCGCGCACAGGGAGGAGAATATCGATACGGAAGAAAATTTCTTCTCTTTGATGAACGCGGTCAACGCCATGGCGGAAACTTACGGGATGCCCATCGTGTATTCCACCCATCCGCGCAGCGCGAAGTTCATCGAAAAGCGGCGTTTTAAGTTCCATCCGTTGGTGCGCAGCCTGAAACCCTTCGGGTTCAGCGATTACAACAATTTGCAGATGAACGCGTTCTGCTGCGTGTCCGACAGCGGCACGCTGCCCGAAGAGAGCGCGTTTTACCATTCGATCGGGAAAGACATCGCCGCGGTCTGCATCCGTACGAGCACCGAGCGGCCGGAAGCGCTCGACAAGGGCGCGTTCGTGCTGGCGGGGATCTCCGCAGAGCAGGTGCTGCAGGCGGTGGACCTTGCGGTTTCCATGCTGAAAAACGGCGATCTTTGCGAAAACGTACCGGTTTATACGGAGGACGTGTCGAACAAAGTGGTGAAACTGATCCAAAGTTACACCGGCGTCGTCAACAAGATGGTGTGGAGAAAATTTTAAGGGCGCATACAAAGGAAGGAGTGCGGGATGCAAGCGTTAATGTTGGCTGCCGGCATGGGAAAACGGCTGGGGAAATATACGGACGACAACACCAAGTGTATGGTGAAAGTCGCCGGAAAAAGGCTTATCGATTACGCGGTGGAAGCGATCATCGAGGCAAAAATAAACAAGTGCGTGCTCGTGGTTGGATATAAAGCGGAAAATCTGATGCGTTATATCGAGGAAAAGTATGCCGGCGCGCCCGTGGAATTTGTCTTTCTTTATAATCGGGAATACGCAACCACCAACAATATTTACAGTTTTTATCTCGCGCGGGACGAACTCGTCAAAGACGATACCGTGCTGCTGGAATCCGATCTGATCTTCGATAAATCGCTGATACGGCGCGTGTGCGAATGTCCGGACGAAAATCTTGCCGTGGTGGCGAAGTACGAATCGTGGATGGACGGCACGGTGGTTACCTGCGACGAGAGCGGAAAGATCACGCAGTTCATCGAAAAAACGGATATGAACTACGCGATGCTTTCGCAGTATTATAAAACGGTAAACGTATACAAACTGTCCAAAAAGTTTTCCCAGAGCGTGTATCTTCCCTTTTTGAGAGCCTATATGCAGGCGTACGGCAAAAACTGTTATTACGAAGCGGTGCTCAAGGTGGTGGCGCACCTTTCTTTAAGCGAACTGAAAGCGTATTTTGTGGGGGATCTGCCGTGGTACGAGATCGATAACGCCGCCGATCTCGACATCGCCAACGTGCTTTTTTCCAAAAAGGACAGTTACGATCTGCTGATCTCGAAATTCGGCGGTTATTGGCGCTATCCGAAATTGCTGGATTTTTGCTATCTCGTAAATCCGTACTTTCCGCCGAAAAAATTCACGGAAAAACTCAATGCGGAATTCGCTTCTCTGCTGACGGCTTATCCTTCCGGACTGGACGTGCAGAACATGAACGCGGAAAGCGTGTTCGGCGTCGAGCATTCGCGGATCCTTGTCGGCAACGGCGCGGCGGAACTGATCAACGCGTTGGGTGCGGTGTGCCGCGGAAAGTTTGCGGTCAGCCTGCCCACCTTCAACGAATACGTGCGTTGTTTCCGCCATGCGGAGATCGTCCCCGTGGATAATTCCGGAAGGGACTATCAATTCGATCTGAACGCCCTTTATGCCGCCGCGGAAACCGCCGATTGGCTGTGCGTGGTTTCGCCGGATAATCCGAGCGGCTGCCTTTTGAGCAAGAAAGAAATTTTAGCGCTGGCGGATCGTTGCGAAAGTTGCGGTACGCAACTCGTCGTGGATGAATCGTTTATCGATTTTGCCGACGCGGACAAAAAATATACGCTGTTTGACGACGAGATCCTCGATCGCTACAAGAACCTCACGGTGATCAGAAGCATCAGTAAATCCTACGGCGTGCCGGGGCTGCGCCTCGGCGTGCTCGCTTCCGGAAACGACGCGTTGATCGCGGCGGTGCGCCGCGAGATGCAGATCTGGAACATCAACAGTTTTGCGGAGTATTTTTTGCAGATATTCAATCTGTATGCCAAATCCTATGCGCGCGCCTGCGAACGCGTGGCGGCGGAACGCCGCCGGTTCACGGCGGCGCTGGAAACGCTCGGCGTGAAGGTCTATCCGTCGCAGGCGAATTTCGTGATGATCGATCTAAACGAGGTCGATTCTCATAAATTCTGCGTAAAAATGCTCAATAAACATAATATTCTGATCAAGGATCTTTCTTCGAAAAATTATTTTATCGGCAAAAATTTTATCCGCGTGGCGATTCGGGACGAAAAAGACAACGATATCTTCCTTGCGGCGATGAAGGACGTTCTTTCATGAAACATATCACAAACGAGGAACTCGCGGCGCTTCGGGTGCCGGCGGAAAAATATCTGTGCTGGGTGGAAAACGCGCTTTTGCATAAGGCGGAGTCCGTACTTCCCGAAAAGATCAGCATGAAAATGGAAGAACATGTATTTTACAACGTCATGCCCTGCATCTTGCCGTATAAGGGCGTGGCGGGGGTAAAGATCGTCAACCGTTATCCCGAACGGAATCCGAGCATCGGCGGCGATCTGCTGCTGTACCGCCTTGCGGACGGGGAACTTGCCGCGGCGTTCGACGCGGAATATATCACGACGGTGCGCACCGGAGCGGTTGCCGCGCATGCCGTAAAGTCGTTCGCGCGGAAAGATTTTTCCTTCCTCGCGCTTGCGGGGCTCGGCAACGTCGTTTCGGCAACGTTTTCCATGCTGGCGGAAATTTATCGGGAAAAAAAACTGACCGTCGGGCTGCTGAAATATAAGGACGCGCACGAAACGTTTATGCAAAAATATCGCTTTCCGAATGTGGAGTATAAAATATACGACGCGCCGGAAAGTCTGTTTTCCGCCGCGGATGTGATCGTCAGCGGCGTTACGTATCGGGAAGAGGATTTCGCCCCGCTTTCGTGTTATAACGAAGGCGTCCTCGTCGTGCCCGTCCATACGCGCGGATTTATGAATTGCGACGCCGCGTTCGACAGGATATTCGTCGACGATTACGCGCATGTGAAAAACTTCCGCTATTACGATCGTTTCCGCTGGTGCAGGGAAACGGCGGAGTACGTCAAAGGCGTCTGCGAGGGGCGCGGGAGCGAACGAGAGCGCATTTTATGTTACAACATCGGCATCGCGCTGCACGACGTGTATTTTGCTTCCGAGTTTCTGAAAATGTTGTAAAACGAAAAAACGGCAAAAGCGCCCGCGGTTTTCAAAAACCGCGGGCGCAGCGTTTTCGGATCGTTCATACGCCGTTTCGGGAAAGGAAAAAGACGGGCAAACGCTTTTGCCTTTCGGCGCGTAAATTTTACAGCAGTTTCAGCATGCCGAACGCGATGGGCAGGGCGCACCAGCCGGCGTATACCGAGTATTCGCCGCCCTCGTCGAGCGCGTTGAGCTGATTGCACCTGCCGTCGTACCGTCCGGTTTTCAGGTTGTACGAGCCGCGCCAGCCGCCGTTTACGCAGGGCAGATCGTCTTTGCACTGAATATCCGCCAGAAATTCCGCCAGTTTCTGCGCGCGGGCAAGGAATTTTTCCTCCTTCGCGGCGCGGTAAAGTTCGACGAAGGCGTTGAGGGCGAATCCCTGCGTGTACACAAGATCGCACAGGGCAGGATCGTCGTTCAGCGAAAGCGCCTGATCCCGTTCGACGCAGTTTTTGATCGCCCCCGTTTCCGCGTCGATCAGCGTTTCGCTGTACAAAAGAAGTTTGCGCGCTTCCGTTAAAAAGCGTTCGTCGCCGAGCAGGTTGAAAGAGATCGCGTAACACAAAAGGGCGATGTACTGCTCGGAAGAAACCGGCCGCCACGCCTCCGTTTTGGTGCGTTCGTAAGAGGTGAAGATCCTTCCGTCTTTTTGCTGCGTCTGCATATAGGCGAACGCCTTTTCCCCGCTTCGGCGGTAAGATTCTTTTCCCGTCGCCTTAAAGAGGGCGAACATCGCCGCCATCGGCCACAACACGAAACACGCGCCGGCGCTGTCGGGTTCGCCGATGTTCAGGCACGCGTCGTAGAACGTGCCGTTTTCCCGCTGAACGGAAAGCCAGAACGCCGCGCATTTTTCCGCCATGGCGAGCAGGCGTTCGTCCTTTGTCTCCATGTATAAAAGCGCGAGGTTGAGCATGATCTTGCCGTTGTCGTTCTGGAAAAGCATTTGCATCACTTTCCAGTCCTTGCAGCCGTCCGCAAGGTAGAAGGGAAAGGCTTCGTTGCCCTCCGTTTCCGTTTTATTCTGCGCGAAAGCGAGCCATTTTACGAGGTTTTCGTAAACGTCGTCATACCGGCTGTCGCGCAGTTTTGTTTTATACAGCCGCGCCGCCCGCAGAAATTCCGTGGCGGTGTCGGGGCGGGAATAGCCCACGCGCATGTTGATGTCGGTGCGGATGCGTTCGTAAACGCCCCACGCGCCCCGCCCGAAGGTGAGCATATAATCTTCGAGCCAGTTGAAACAGTTCTTTACCGATCGTATGATTTTTTCGTTATCCATGGTTGTCCTCCCGCATACCATCATACCACGCCGGCGCGGCGCAGTAAATATCATAATATCCGCAGTTATTTATCATTTTTTAATCAAAAAACAATTGACAAATCCGCGGCGGCGCGTTAGTATGGGGGTATGGAGAGCAGGATCATCTTCGAAAAGAATTATTATACGGAAGGAAACGTGCGTTCCGACCCCGTGAAAACGGAAAATTTTCTGCTTTATCAGGTGGGGGACGCATATTATTACAACGGGCTGCAGATCTGCGGGCACGAACAGTATTTCGACGTGGAACTGAGCATCGCGGCATACAACGCGGCGACGTTTTTTACCGACGGCGAGGGCACGGAGGCGAAAAAGAACGACGTTTACGTGTCTTTGAAAGGGGAAACGCACGCCATCTCCGCGAAAAACACCTTCCGCTACCGGTATTTCGCTTTCGACGTTCGGGAAAATTCCAAGTTCCGCGCCTATCTGCCGGAAATCAACGCGCGCTACGCGCAGGAGAAGATCCTGCAGAGCAGAACCGTTACGGCGCTTGCGGGCAGGATCATTTCCGAGTTTATGCGGGGGGAGGTGTGCGCCGATCTGCTCGATTGCCTTCTGGGGGAAATCGTGGTGGAACTCCGGCGGGGCGGCGCGGAGGAGAAGTCGCTGGAGATCAACGACGGGAAACAGGCGGCGCTGGAGGCGAGAAACTATATCGACGGGCATTATCTCGAATTGAATTCCCTTGCCGAACTTTCCGCCCGCTGCGGGTATTCCTATCCGTATTTGTCGAAAATCTTTTCCGCTTCGGTGGGGATGAGCCTCAGGCGGTATTTCGCGGAAAAGCGCATGGAACACGCAAAGGAAATGCTGCAGGAGGGAAAGAGCGTAACGGAGGCGGCGGAAGCGCTTTCCTACAATTCGATCTGCAATTTCAGCCGCGCCTTCAAGCGCTATTTCGGAAGATCCCCCGAAGCCTTCAAACCGCCGCGCGGCTGAACGCGTGCGGCGCGCGCCGTAAAATCAGCGTTTGCAAAGCCGGCTTTCGCCCTTTTGGGGCGGAACGGCGAAGAACAGGCAGATCACCGAAAACACCGTCAGGACGGATCCGAACAGAACGTAATACAGTTTGTACGGCACCAGAAAGGAAAACAGCAAAAACGTCAGCCCGAAGAGGAAGTATTTCGGCGCGCGGCGGCGGGTGAACACGGGTTTTAGCAGGTTTTTCATCTTTTCCGCAAAGGTCGGCTTGTTTTCTTTGAGGGCTTCGGCGGGGAGCATGCCGGCGTTTTTGAAGAGCCGGTAGGTTTCCGCCCCGTCGCAGAGTTCGATCTTTTCTCCGAACGCCCGCGCGAACGCGCATAGTTCCGCGGAAAATTCCGGCGCGAAAACGTACGCTTTTTTGCTGCCGCTCAGAAAGTACGCGCGGCCGAGATCGTCCTTTTTCACGCCGTCGAAGGAAAAGCAGGGGTATACATAGGCGTCGTCCTCCCTTAAATACACTCCTTTTTTGGTCACGGCGGCGGTTTTGCCGAGTTTTACGAAGGCGTCGGCGAAGAGTTTGTTCACCTCCCGCCTGAGCCCCAGATAAAAAAGCAGATTTTCCGTCCGCCTGCGTTCCTGCAAAGAAAGGGCGGTCTTTTCCCGCTTGCCGTACAGGCGGTAAAAGCACAGCGCAGCCGTCCCCGCCGCGAGCAGGGCGGCGAAGAGCGCGGCGGGCGTCGTCTCCGCAAAGCCCGAAAAGACGACGAACAGCACCAAAAAGGCGGCGAATCCGGCGAAAAACGCGTCGAAAAACACGGAAAACAACATTCTTTTCATTTTTTTCTCCTCGATTCCGTTTTTTTATGATCTTTCCCCGATTTTGCGGAAGATAAACGTAAAAAACAAGTTGTAAAAACGGCGGCGATTTGCTATAATGAAATCATGGAGAAAATCGGTATATTCGGCGGGACGTTCGATCCCGTGCACAACGAACATATCCGGATGGCGGAACGGGTGAAAGAAGAACTTTGCCTTTCCCGCGTCGTCGCGGTGCCGACCTTTTCCCCGCCGCATAAAACGCACAGCGAATGCGCCCCCGCCGCGGCGCGCCTCGAAATGCTCGAACTGGCGTTCGGGGGGGAAAACGTCTGCGATTACGAGATCCGCGAAGGCGGCACGAGTTACACCTATAAAACGCTGGAACATTTCAAAGCGGTATATCCCGAAAGCCAACTCGTTTTCCTCGTCGGCGGCGACATGCTGGAAGATTTCAAGACGTGGCGCTTTCCCGAACGCATTCTGGCGGCGGCGAACCTTGCCGCTTTCGAACGGGAGGGGGCGTACGTCGATTTCGATCGGGAATGCGGGGCGATAAAGACGCGTTTCGGCGCGGACGTCATCCGCCTTTCCTACCGCGGCAAACGGGTTTCTTCCACCAAGATCCGCCTTTATGCGATGTTCGGGCTGGATATTTCGCCTTACGTGCCTTCCGCCGTCGCGCGGTATATCGCCGGAAACGGGCTTTATCCGCCCACGCCCGCCGTGCGGCTGGTGCGCACCGTGCTCGGCGAAAAGCGTTTTGCGCATACGGCGAACGTGGCGGCGTGCGCCCTCGACAAGGCGAAATCGCTGGGGCTCGACCGCGACAAGGTGTTCGACGCCTGCGTGTACCACGACATCGCCAAATACGCCGACAAGGCGAAGTTTCCCGCAGCCGTCCCCGCGGACGCGCCCGCGCCGGTGGCGCACGCCTTCCTCGGCGCGTATATGCTCGAACACGTATACGGCGTAAAGGATCGGGACGTAATCAACGCCGTGCGTTACCACACTACGGGCAGGGCAGGCATGAGCGACCTCGAAAAACTGGTGTTCGTTGCCGACATGGTGGAGGAGGGGCGCACGTTCGACGGCGCGGAACGGCTTAGGCGGCTGTTCGACGCCGATTTCGACGCATGCTTTTCCGCCTGCGTGGAAACGACGCGCCGCCACCTTCTCGAGGCGGGGAAAACGCCTTACCGCCTCACCGAAGAATGTTACGACTATTATGTAAAGGAGAAAAGAATTTGAACAGCAAAGAACTGGCTCTGGCGGTTTGCCGGATCCTATCGGACAAAAAAGCGACGGATATTTTGAAGATCGACGTTGCGGACAAGACCATACTGGCGGATTATTACGTCATTGCGACGGGGCGCAGCCTCACGCACGTCAGAAGCCTTGCCGAGAACCTCGAGGAGGAACTCGACAAACTGGGGAGTTCACCCCTGCGGCGGGAGGGCGTGCGGGAAGGGCGCTGGGCGGCGCTCGATTACGGCGACGTCATCGTGCATATTTTCAACGACGAAAGCCGCCTGTTTTACCACCTCGAACGGCTGTGGGACAACGGCGAAAACACCGAAAAGATGGATTGAAGAAAAATCATCCACGTGCACAGCACGTGGTTTTTATTGTGTAAACGAAAACCCCGCGATAGTCGCGTGGTTTTCGTTTACACAAAAACGCGCGCCGTTAAAGAAACGGCGCGCGCGGTTTTTTCGGGCAAGCGGCGCGGTCGCGCGTCGTCCGCAAGGGAAGAAGGCGGGAACGCGCGAAGGGCGCGGGCACAGGCGTTTTTCCGCGCTGTTTTGCTTTGCGCCGGCGGGTTATTTTTGCTCCGCCACGTAGATGCGGTTGATCTCGTCGGGGCGGATCTCGATGGTATGCACCCGCCTTCTGGGGCGCGCCCGCTTGGGCGCGGCAGGCGTTTCGTCTGCGGGCTCGCTTTGCGCCTTGGCGGCGGGCTGTTCGGGTTTTTCCTCCTTTTTCGCCGCGGCGGGGGCGTTGGTCTTTATGTAATAGACGCAAAGCCGCACGAAAAGCACGGCGGCGAAAGCCAGCGCGAAAAGCAGGATCGTACACAAAAGCCCCGAAAAAAAGGTGGAAAGAAGTTGATTTTGCATGATGTTCGTCTCCTCAAACGTTTATCCCGATCATCATAGCGCGCCTTGCGGGGGCGAAAATGGGAAAGGACGGCGAAAAAAGGGCTATTTTGTAAAAATCCGGATAAAATTTTCCGCGCGCCCGCGATGAAATCGCTTTACAAATCCGCGGAAAAGGTATATCATTAAGAAAACTGAAATTCAAGGTTCTTTGGGGTTAGGTGAAATTCCTATCCGATAGTGAAAGTCTATGAACGCGCTTTTACGGCGCGCCGACGGGGCGCAATTCCCCGACCGACGGTTATAGTCCGGATGAGAAAAGAACGATGGTCCGCTTTTTCGCGCCGCGGATAAAATCGCTTTCCGAAGATTTTGGATTTTCGGAAAATTTTTTTATCGGAGGCGTTTTTTCATGCAAACCTATTCCAAGACCAAAATTCTGGCGGGGAGCGCGGTGTTCGCCGCGCTGGCATATCTCGTTTCCTTTCTGGAATTCCCGATTTTTCCCGCCGCGTCCTTTCTGAAACTGGATTTTTCCAACGTGTTCACCCTGCTCGGCGGGTTCATGTTCGGTCCCGTCGCGGGGGTGGCGATCTCCGCCGTAAAGGAATTTATCTGTTTTCTGACCAAGTCCTCCACCGGCGGCGTGGGGGAGGTCGCCAACTTTCTGCTCACCTGTTCTTTCATCCTGCTGCCGACGATCGCCTATCGTTTCAAAAAGGGGCTTAAATGGGTGTGTTTGTATCTCGTCTGCGCCGTGATTCTGCAGGCGGGGGCGGGGCTTCTGGTCAATAAATTCATCAATTTCCCCCTTTATCAGGCGATATTTTCGCTGCCCCCCGAAGTTGTGGATTTTTCCGTATTATGGCCTTTCGTGCTGTTTTTCAACCTCATCAAAGGGGTCGCCGTCGGCGCGGTTACGCTGCTTTTGTACAAACACGTTTCGCGGCTGTTCAAGGCGATCGGACCGGTGCATAAAAAGAAGGGCGGCGAAAAACCCGAAGAGGAATAAATGCGCCGAAACCCTTTACAAAAAAGGCGCGCCATACTATAATAGAGGCATGGAAGTTTTTTTCAGCGGCGGCGAAGCCGCCACGCGTAAGTTTGCCGCGGCGTTCGCCAAGGGGCTGAAAAAGGGCGCGGTGGTTCTGCTCGGCGGCGATCTCGGCGCGGGGAAAACCGTATTCGTCAAAGGCATGGCGGAAGGGCTGGGCATCGGCGAGGAAGTCGTTTCGCCCACCTATACCTATCTGAACGTTTACGGGGATTATCTGTATCATTACGATTGTTACCGCCTCTCTTCGGGGGAGGACGCCGTCGCCCTCGGTCTGACGGATTATTTCGGCGGCGACAACGTGTGCGTTGTCGAATGGGCGCAGAACATCCGTTCCGCGCTGCCGGAAGGCTGCGTGGAGATAACCATCGAAAAGACGGGAGAAAACGAAAGGAAGATCACCATCCAATGAACTATCTCGGCATCGATACGAGCGGCGCGCCGCTCTCCGTAGAGATGAAATACGGCGGCAGATATTACCGGTATGCGGACGACGACTGCGGCGCCCGCCATTCCGCGGCGCTCATGCCGGCGATCGACGCGCTTCTCCGGCAGGCGGGGGCGCGCCTTTCGGATTTCGATTTTTTCGCCTGCGTCGTCGGCGCGGGCTCCTTTACGGGCATACGCATCGGGGTGTCCGCAATCAAGGCGCTGTGCTTTGCGGAACAGAAAAACTGCCTGCCCCTCACATCTTTCGACGTGCTCGCATACGATGTACCGGATGGCAGCGCCCTGTGCGCCGTCGACGCCCGCCACGGCGCGTATTACGTGCAGGCGTATAAAGATTTCCGCCCCGCGGGGGCGGCGAAATTCGTCCTTGCCGAAGAATACGAAACGCTGTGCAGATCCCTCCCCGTCGCCGCGGCGACGGAGGTCCCGCACCTCGTTTACCGCTGCAACGTGCACGAGGGGCTGCGAAAAGCCATCGAGGGCAAGGCGGCGGAAAACACGGGCGATCTCGCGGCGCTTGCCCCCCTTTATATCAGGAAATCGCAGGCGGAAGAGGGAAGATGACGATACGGAAGTGGAAATATACCGACATCGCCGCCCTCGCCGTTTTCGAAGAGGCGCAGGAGTTCCCCGACCGTTGGAATTTCAACATGCTGGCGGAATCCTTCTTAAACGACGGTTTTTTCGGCGTTCTCGCGGAAGAAAACGGCGTTCTGAGCGGGATGGGCGCGATCCTGTTTCATCCGGAGGGGGCGGATCTTCTCGACATCCTCGTGGCGAAAGACCGCCGCAGACAGGGCGTCGCCGACGCGCTGATGCAAACGCTTTTGCGCGAGTGCGGCAGGCGGGAGTTGAAAAAACTCTTTTTGGAAGTTCGGGCGGGCAACGCGCCCGCCATCGCGCTGTATAAAAAATACGGGTTTGAAAAGGTCGGTTCCCGCCGCGCGTACTATGCGGACGGCGAAGACGCCGACGTGATGTGTTTAAAAGGCTGAGCGATTTTTTACCGAAGAAAAAGCGGCTTGAAGCCGCGCGGGCGTTTCGGGTGAAAAATGGAAAAAAAACAGCTTTTATTTTTACACGGGTATCTTTCCGAAGGCGGGGCGTTCGCGGCGCAGACGCGCTTTTTTTCGCAATATTTCGATTGTTTCGCGCCCGATCTGCCGGGGTTCGGCAAAAACGCGGCGATGCCTTATCCCTACGCCCTCGGCGATTACGTAAACTGGCTGAAAGACTATATGCGGGAAAACGGCGTCGTAAAGCCGCACGTCGTCGCCCATTCCTTCGGCGCGCGCGTCGCGGTGAAAGCCGCGGCGGAGGACGGCGCGCTCTTTTCCGCCCTCGTGCTCACGGGGGCGGCGGGGCTCCGGCCGCGGCGGTCTTTGGCGTATCGGGCAAAACGGCTGAAATTTTTACTGCTGAAACCGTTCAGGACCCGAAAGGAACTGGAAAAATATTATTCTTCCGATTACCGCGCGCTTTCCGGCGTCATGCGGGAAAGTTTCGTGAAGATCGTCAACGAACATCTGGAAGCGTGTGCGAAAAAGGTGAAAAATCCCGTGCTGCTCGTTTACGGGGAAAACGATCGGGAAACGCCGCTTTATATGGCGCGGCGCTATAAAAAACTCATCGCGGGCAGCAGGCTGCTCGTCTTGAAAAACGCCGGTCATTTCGCGTTTGCGGAACGGGTTGCGGCGTTCAATTATCCCGTGCGGGAATTTCTCCTCACGCGGGGAAAGGAGGTCTGAATGGCTGTACCGAGCCTTACGGCGCAAAATTTTGCCGAACTTTATCAATGGAAATACCTCGCCATCTATCTGGCGATCTGCGCTTTAAACACCGTGCTGCTGCTCTTTTCTTCCTCTAAATTTCTGCTGGCGTTCCAGCAGTGCGGCTATAAAAAGCGGGAATACGCCAAGTGGTTCACGAGCAAGAACAACACCTACATCATGCGCCTTGCCGTGCTCTGCGTGCTGGCGTTCCTCTTTTTCTGCGTGCTCTCCACCACCTTCGCGGGCGTCGTGGGGGAATTCGCGGCGTCGTACGTCGGGTTCGCTTCCTATATCCTGTTCGTCGTGGCGTATATCAATACCGAACGCCACGTCAACGCCAAGGTGCAGCTCAAAAAGACGCGCCGGATGGTGCGCCTTTGCGTGACCTACTGCCTGTTCCTCTTCGCCATGACGTTCGGGGTCATCACGCTGGAAAATATCGTCGTCTATTTCGCGGGCGGGGAGATCCTCGCGCTGCTCATCAATTCCGCGATCTGCGTAACGCCCCTGCTCGCGCCCCTCGTCTTAATGCTCGCGGCGCTCGTCAACGCGCCGTTTGAAAATCTCAACAACCGCCGCTACATCAACCGTACGAAGAAAAAACTGGAAAATTCCGATGTCATCAAGATCGGCATCACCGGCAGTTACGGTAAAACGGGCGTAAAGAACATTTTAACGACGCTCCTTTCGCAAAAATACCGCGTGCTCGCAACCCCCGCTTCCTACAACACCCCCCTCGGCGTGGCGCTCGCCGCCAAGAAACTCGACAGCACGCACGACGTGTTCATCGCGGAAATGGGCGCGCGGCACGTGGGGGATATTTCCGATCTGGCGAGTCTGGTCAACCCGCAGTACGCGGTGCTCACGGGGGTGAACGACCAGCATCTCGAAACGTTCAAGACGGAGGAGAACATCCGCCTGACGAAGTTTGAACTTTTCGAACGGCTGCCGGAAAACGCCTGCGGTTTTTTCAGTGCGGACAACGACATCAGCCGCGAACTTTACGAGGACGCGAAATGCAAAAAATACCTCGCCGGCATCGCGGGGGATTTCGTGTGCGCGGAGCAGATCGCGCAGGGGGAGGGCGGCTCGTCCTTTATGCTGCGCATCGCGGGGGAGCGGGGCGTAAAGTGTAACACCACGCTGCTCGGCAAGCATAATATTAGTAATATATGCCTCGCGGCGGCGGTCGCCTATAAGATCGGGCTGACCCCCAAGGAGATCGCCGAGGGCGTCAACCGGCTCAAAGCCGTCAGCCACCGGCTGGAAATGGTAACCAACAACAGGGACATCAAGATCATAGACGATTCCTATAACGCCAACCGCGACGGGGTGAAGGCGGCGCTCGAAGTGCTTTCCGGCTTTTCGGGGCGCAAGATCGTGCTCACGCCCGGGCTTGTGGAACTGGGCAAGGACGAGGCGTTCGCCAACTACGAGATGGGCAAGGCGGTCGCCGCGGTGGCGGATATTCTGATCGTCATCGGCAGGCACAACGGCGATATGCTCATCAAAGGCTGGCTGGAAAGCGGCAGGAGCGGCGAGGACGCGTTTTTTGCAAAGAGCCTCGCCAAAGGCAACGAAAAACTCAACGAGATCATGCGCGCGGGGGACGTGGTCCTGTTTGAAAACGATTTGCCGGATACGTATTCTTGAACGGCGGAAAAAAGAGACCGGAACGGAAGGAGCGGAATTTTTCTCCTCCGCAAGCCTTCGTTACGGCGGGAAAGGCACCAAAGCGAAAAAGCGGAGGTGTTTTTTTATGGGTAAAAACGTTTTGGTGTTTTTCGGCGGGCAGAGCACGGAGCACGACATATCCGTGCTGACGGGGATCATGACGCTTTCCGCCCTGCGGGGGAACGCGGCGTATACGGCGCACCCCGTGTACGTCGCGCGGGAAGGGAGCTGGCATACGGGGGAGGAACTTTGCGATCTTTCCTTTTACGCGGAAAATAAGAAACTGCCGCAGAAAGTCTGCCTGCTCGGCGGGGACAACGCGCTGTACGGGATCGGAAGGAACAAAAAGTTAAAACCGCTTTTCAAAACGGCGTGCATCGTCAACTGCATGCACGGCGCGCGGGGGGAGGACGGCGCGCTCGCCGCCGTCGCCGCGCTCAGCGGCATACCCATCGTCGGTTCGGAGATCGCGGCGTCTTCCGCGGCGTTCGATAAAGCCGCCGCAAAGTACGCCTTGAAAGGGCTGGGGATCAGAACGCTGCCCTTCGTCATCGTCGATTCGGAGGACGATCTCGCCGCGGCGGAAAGAAAATTCGGCTATCCCATGTTCATCAAACCCGCGCGGCAAGGCTCTTCCATCGGCGTGAACAAGGCGGAAAACCGCGCCGAGGCGGAACGCAGCCTCAACAAGGCGCGCAAGTTCGATACCAAGGTCATCGCGGAAAAATTCGCCGCGGGGAAACTGGAGATCAACGCGGCGGCGTACCGCAGGAAGGGGGAGATCGTCGTATCGGAATGCGAAATGCCGGCGACGGAAAACCGCTTTCTGACCTTCGAGGACAAATACATCAGGGGCGAACGGCTGTTTCCCGCGCCCATCGATAAAAAACTTTCCGATAAGATCCGTTCGCTCACCGCGAAGGTATACGCGGGGCTGGATTGTTCGGGCGTCGTGCGGGTGGATTTTCTCGTCAGCGGGGGCGAGGTGTACGTCAACGAAGTCAACACCGTGCCCGGGTCGCTCGCTTACTATCTTTTCTGCGACACCTTTCAGGAATTTTCCGCCGTGCTGGACGAACTCATCGCCGAAGCGCTCGCGCGTTTTAACGCCGCCCAGACGCTCATCACCCGTTTCGACGGCAATATTTGGGAAAACGCCGGCGCGAAGGGGGGCAAACGCTTTGACAAAAAGCGGTAAATCCGTTATAATGTTTCCAAAAGAAAAAACGGAGAGTACGCATGGAAAGGATCAAGATGAAAACGCCGCTCGTGGAAATGGACGGCGACGAAATGACGCGGGTCTTGTGGCAGTGGATCAAGGAACTGCTCATCGAACCGTTCGTGGAACTGAAAACGGAATATTACGACCTCGGATTAAAGCACCGCGACGAAACGGACGATCGCGTTACGCTGGATTCGGCGGAAGCGACGAAGAAATACGGCGTGGCGGTGAAGTGCGCCACCATTACCCCCAACGCGCAGCGGGTGGAGGAATACAACCTCAAAAAGATGTGGAAGAGCCCCAACGGCACCATCCGCGCCGCGCTGGACGGCACGGTGTTCCGCGCGCCCATTTTGATAGACGGCATCACCCCGTATATCCCAACATGGAAAAAGCCCATCGTCATCGCCCGCCACGCCTACGGCGACATCTACAAGGCGGCGGATATGAAGGTCGGGGCGGGAAAGGTGGAACTCGTTTACACCGATAAAGCGGGAAAGGAAACCCGCATGACGGTGCACGATTTCGACGGCAACGGCGTGGCGCTCGGCATGCACAACACCGATAAATCGATCTATTCTTTCGCGCGCGCCTGCTTTAACTACGCGCTCGACGTGAAGATGCCGCTCTGGTTTTCCACGAAGGACACCATCTCCAAGGTGTACGACCACCGTTTCAAGGATATTTTTGCGGAAGTTTACGAAAACGAATATAAGGAAAAGTTCGCGGCGGCGGGCATCGAATACATGTATACCCTCATCGACGACGTCGTTGCGCGCATCGTGCGTTCGGAAGGCGGCGTCGTCTGGGCGTGCAAAAATTACGACGGGGACGTGATGAGCGATATGGTCGCCACCGCGTACGGCTCGCTGGCGATGATGACCTCCGTGCTCGTTTCTCCGGACGGGATCTACGAGTACGAAGCGGCGCACGGCACGGTAACGCGGCATTACTACCGCTACGTCGAGGGGGGCGAAACCTCCACCAACCCCGTGGCGACGATCTTCGCGTGGACGGGCGCGCTGGCGAAGCGCGGCGAACTCGACGGCGTCGCCGCCCTCACGGATTTCGCCAAACGGCTGGAAAAAGCCACCCTCGGCACCATCGAAGCGGGGCTGATGACGGGCGATCTGGTGCCCCTCTTCAAAAAGGAAGGCGTAACGCCGAAGAAACTCGAAAGCCGCGCGTTTTTGCAGGCGATCGCCGAAAGACTGTAAGCGTAAAAGCGTTTTTGCCGCCGGAAATTCCGGCGGCTTTTTTTATGCCCTTCCGCCCGCGCGGAAGGGCGCGGAACAGAGAAAATTTTACGGCAAAAAAGGCGGAGCGTTCCGCCTTTTTTGCCGTTTTGCGCCGCGCGCGGCGGAAAATTTTATAAAATTACGTTGATTTTTAAGGATGTCATCATTTTAAATCTTTCCGTCAAAGAAGCCTATTTCATGAAAGCGGCGCATGTGCTATACTGAAAACGGATAAAAGGAAAGAGCAAAGATGTTTGAAATCGGAAAAGGCGCCGCGGCGAAATGCCGCATCGCGCTGAGAAACGGCGCGACGAAAGAGGAAGAATTCGCGGCAAAAGAACTTGCCGCCGCGATAGGGGAAATCTTCGGATTTGCCCCGCGCGTCATCCGCGAACGGCGCGGAATAAAGAACGCGGTGTTCGTGGGGGAGACCCGCCGCGCAAAGGCGCATTACGGCGCGGTTTACGCGGCGCTTTGCACGGACGAGACCGTTCTCGCCTGCGACGGGGAAAATCTGTACTGTTTCGGAAAAGCCGACCGCTTTTCCGCCGCGGCGAGCGTTTACGCCGTATACCGTTTTTTGGAAAAATATCTCGGCGTCAGGTATCTCGCCCCCGACGAAACGCTGTATCCCGCGCGGGAAACGCGGGAAAAAAGGCAAACAAAAGGGCGCGCCCGCAGCTGCGGGCGCGCCTGTTCATTAAAAAAATCATTGCAGTTTGCCGATGTTTTTCAGGTGTTGGCGGGGGGATACGAGGTTGAGTTTTTTGAACACCGTGGAAAAGTAATAGGGATCGGAAAACCCCGTCATATCGGCGACTTCCTTTACGGTGTAGTTTCCCTTGTCGAAAAGTTCCACCGCCTTGGCGATGCGCTTTTTGCGCAGATAGTTGGTAAAGGTCGTCCCCAGATGGGCGGCGAACAGGCGGGAAAGATATTCGCTGCTGACGCCGATCTGGTACGCGAGGAGTTTTAAGTTGAATTCGGGGTCGCGGTAGTTGTTTTCGATAACGCCGAGCGCCTGCTCGATGAGGTTGGTGCGGGAAGGCGCGGCTTTGGTTTCCGTCTCGCCGCCGTTCTGCACGGCAATCTGCGCCATGATCTTGTAAAAGTAGGAAACGGAGATCCAGTCGGAAACTTCCACATACTTGTTGCATTCCGAAACGTTTTTCATGAACAGTTTGCCGATTTCGGAGTCGTTGATCTTCAAAATCGGGTGGTCGAGGTCCACGCGCACGGCGGCGAGGGTCTCCGCGGCTTTCGTGCCGAAAAAATCGATCCAAGAATACCGCCACGGCGTCTTTTTGTCGGGGTAGTACGCCGTCTTTACGTCGGGGAACAGAAAGAAGATCTCGTCTTTATGCACCTTGTAAGCCTTGCCGTCCAGTTCCACCACGCCGCTGCCGGAAAACACGTAGTGCATGGAATAACCGCCGAAATCCGTCAGCACCCGCGGCGCTTTCTTGCCGGTGGTCTTTTCGTAGCCGGCGTTGTACACCTGTATCTCCGATAACGAAGAACTTTTGATGTGGTTGTATTCAAACAGCCGTTTTTTCGCCATTTTCCGCTCCTTTTTAAAAACGCGCGGTTCGGGGTCCGCGCGCCGCCGCCCTTTCGGCGGGGGAACGCGCCGGCGCATGCCGCGGCGCGCCGCGTATTCGGGAAAAGCGTACTTTTCCTGAACTGCAAAAAACTAACTTTTCATTTTTTTAAATTATACCACGGGGCGGGGGCTCTGTCAACGGATTATCATTCAGAAAAAGTACGCTTTTCTGAAAATTTTTCGGCAACGAAAGGCTAAAACAAAGCAACGAAAAAGCCTTTACAACATACCGCCGCCCGTGTACAATATAAGCGATCAACATTGCAAAGGAGCGGTATATGCGGCTGAAGATCGGCGCGCCGCGCGTTATCGTGCGCGGCGGCAAATGCGAAGATACCCCGTGGGGGTTTTATCAGTTCCCGAAACTCTTCGCGGGGGAGGACGGCGTTTACGCCTGCGTGCACGTGGAGGACGACAGCCCCGACTGCTACGGCATGCCGGAAAAATGGTTCGTTTCCCGCGACGGCGGGGGGCATTGGACGGAAACCGACGAATCCGCGCGTTTCCGCTGCGGCACGAAACTCAAAAACGGGGAGTATCTCCGCGCCGAGCCGCGCGCCGTTATCGACGTTACCGATAAAAACCCGCCGCCCTTTCGCGCGGGCAATTATTTTCTGCCCTCCGACGAAAACCCCTTATACGCGAAAGGGGGAGAGAACACGTCCTTTCCCGAGGGGCTGGGGCGGTTTGTGGACGTATTCGGTCAGATTTACCGCATTTACGAAATCGACGCCCTGCCGCGGGGGCTTTTGCAAAAGAGCTGGCAATTTACCCGCTATAACCCCGTTACGGGCGTGAGCGCGCTGGAAAGCGCGAAGGTTACGCGCCCGCACATGTCGGTATTTACCTATTCGGGGGCGAACGGCGCCGTTCGGCTCAACGTACCCAACCCGTGGGGCAATATTCGCGTCGCGCCCGACGGCGCGCTGTGGCTGCCTACTTATGAAATGTTCGGCGCGTCTCCGGTGAACGGCGCGCATTATCTCTATTCCGCGGCGTATTTTTATAAATCGGAGGATAACGGGCGCAGTTGGAAATACGTCAGCCATATTCCCTATATCCCCGCGCCCGACGAAAACCCCGCGGCGTATTACTGCGACGGGTTCACGGAGCCCGATATCGAATTCATGCCGGACGGCTCGATTGTCGCCCTTCTGCGTACGGCGGGGGTGTTCCACGGCGCGCCGGAATGGGGAAAAAGTTACATCACCCGTTCCGCGGACGGCGGAAAGACGTGGGCAAAGCCGCAGGTGTTCGACAAGCGCGGCGTCATCCCGCAAATCGTGCGCCTGAACTGCGGCGCAACGCTGGCGGTTTACGGCAGACCGGGAATTTACGTGCGCGCCGCGCGCGGCAATGCGGAAGTCTGGGAAGCGCCGGTGGAAATCATGACGGAAGAGGACAGAAGTTTTTTGATGAACGAACGCCCCGCGCGCCCCACCTTTCACCAGTGGGCGGGAAGCTGCTGCAACATGTCGGTTCTGCCGATAGGCGACAACCGCCTGCTCGTCGCCTATTCGGATTTTTACGTGCCCGACGAAAAGGGCGTAAAGCGCAAAACCTGTCTGACGCGCGTCGTGGAAGTGGAAGATGACTGAAACAAAAATACGGCGCGGCGATATTTTCAACTACGCGCTTTTGGCGGTATGCTTTATCGCCATTTTAACGCTCGGCATCCTTTCGGGACAGAAATGGTTTAAAATGCTGCCCGCGCTCGTTTCGCTGGCGGTGATGCTGCTCAATTCCCGCGTGAACCGTCTGGGCTTTCTCGTCGGGGGGCTTAACGCTCTCCTTTACGCCGTCGGTTATTTTGCAGAAGGACTGTACGGGCTGGCGATACAGGCGAGCGTAGTGAGCGCGCCCGTACAGTTCGTCACCTTCGCGCGGTGGAAAAAGCGCGCTTACGGCACGGCTACGGTTTTGAAAAAGCTGTCCGTAAAATGGGAAATCGTCCTGTTTGCAGCGACGGCGGCGGTGTGGACGGCGGCATTTTTCGTCATCCGCGGACTTTCGGGGGCGAACCAGTCGGCACTCGACGTAACGTGTCTGGTATTCGGCACGGCGGCGACCTTTTTGACGATGTTCGCGCTGATGGAAACGCTGGCGTTTCAAATCGTCAACATCGCGTCATCCCTTGCCATATGGTGCGTACAGCTCGCGCAGGGAGAATTTGCGGAAATCACTTATTTTATCGGCGCGCTGTTCAGCGCGTACTGCACGGTTGTGCTTTGCGTCAACTGGGTTAAACTCTATAAAAGACAGTGCGCGGCGGCAACGAAAAAGCAACACATCGAAAACAACGCGGCAACATAAAGACAACTTGTCGGAAAGCGGCGATTTCGCTTATCTTCCGCCCCGAAACGGGAAATACTCCGTTTCGGGGCGTTTTTTTGCCGCAAATCGCCGTAAAAGTGCAAAATTCAGGCGTTTTTTCCCGAAAAACCGCCGCTGCGCTCCCCGCGCGGCGGAATAAAACGCAACGGCGTTTTATTCCGCCATGCGCCGCCGCAATGTTCTTTTTGTTGCCTTGTCGTTTTTCAAAAAGCAACATAACGACAACAACAGACAACCGGAGTATATTTACATATTGCCGAAAACAACTTAAAATTAAATAGTACAGAAACGGCGTAAGGCGGCGTGGCGAAATGATACGGTCGAAAAATTTCATCTATCGGACATTGGACGAAAGCGAATATTACAAGGTGGATTTCACGCAGTTCGGCTGGCAGAAACACACGCCGGCAACGGAAGTCGCGCCCTGCGTGAAAAGGGAATACGTGCTGCACTTCGTCGTGGAGGGCAAAGGCACGTACATCGCGGGCGGGCGCACGATGAGCGTGGAAAAAAACCAGATGTTTCTCCTGCGCCCCGGCGAACACGTTTTTTATTACTATAATAAGTTATGCCCTTGGGAATACTATTGGGTGGGCTTTAACGGGGACGACGCCGCCCGCCTCGCCGCGGAACTCGGCTTTGTCGCGGGCAGGCTCGTTCTCGACGTGAAAAACATCGATTCCGTGACCGAAATCGTCAAAGAACTGTGTCTGCCGGAAAACGAGGGCCTCGACCCCTTTTATCTGAAAAGCCGGTTTTTCGCCCTGATGGATCTGCTTCACGCGCAGGGCAGGGGCCGGCGGGACAGCGGGCTGGACGCCGCCGACAGCGTGGAACTTTACGACGCGGTGGAATATATCAAGAAAAACGTTTCGGACAACATCACCGTTTCCACGCTGAGTTCGGCGCTTTCGGTGGACAGGACGTGGCTTTTCAGGATCTTCAAGAAAAAATACGGCGTTTCGCCCAGCGAATACATTTCCTCTTACAAACTGGAACTCGCAAAGGAATATCTGGGGGAAACGCAGCTTCCCATCAAGACGATCGCACAGAATTTGGGCTTTGAAAATTACGTAACGTTTTCCAAAGCGTACAGAAAAAAATACGGCGTTTCCGCCAAAGAATACCGTACGGAAACGCAGAAACTCAGGAGCGGGAATGAAGAAGGACAGTTATAACGCGACAAACCTCGGTTTTTGGGGCAATCTGAAACAATCGCTTTACGAGGCGAAACGCAGGATCTTTCCGCGGGTGAACAAGAACAAGAACGTTTCCATGAAAAAGGGGATGTGGCTTTTTTCCTACGCGGTGTGGGCGCTGCCCATCGTGTATTTCCTCATCTTCTACGTGTATCTGAATTTCAATTCGGTGATGCTCGCGTTCAAGGACGTCAACAACAACTTCACCCTTGAAAACTTCAATACGGTCATTCAGGAAATCGTCAAGAGCGACGGCGAAATTCTGATCGCGCTGCGAAACACGTTGCTGTTTTTCACGCTGTCGCTGCTGCTGATGCCCGTCAACATCGTCGTCAGTTACGCGCTTTACAAACAGGTGTGGGGATATAAGTTTTTCGAAGTCATCTTCTATCTGCCGAGCATCATCGGCGGCGTGGTGTGGATGACGGCGTATAAAAACTTCATCCACCCCAACGGCCCGCTTTTCACCATCCTTTTGGATCTGCAGCTCATTACGGAAGCGCCGGAACTTCTGGCGAACACCGATACCGCGATATGGGCGGTGCTGATGTCCTCGCTGTGGCTGGGGATCCCGTCGAGCATGCTGGTGTATCTGGGCACGCTGGCGCGCATCCCGCAGGACGTGATGGAGGCGGCGGAACTCGACGGCGTGGGATTCTGGCGGGAGATCGCCAACATCACCGTGCCTCTCATCTGGCCGGCGATCTCCACGAATCTGCTCTTCGCCGTCATCGGCTTTTTCGGCGCAAGCGGCAACGTGCTGCTGCTCACCGAGGGCAGATACAACACCACGACGCTAAGTTACTGGCTGTACGATCAGGTGGTGGTGAACGACCGCTACAACGTGCCTTCGGCAATGGGTATTTTAATGACGATCGCGTCCCTGCCGCTCGTCGTGATATGCAGGTGGCTTTCCAATAAAGTGGAAACGATCGAGTTTTGAGGTGAGGATATGGCAGTAAGAAAAAGTAAATCGCAAAGAATCGTAATGGGCGTTATTTTCGCGCTGTTCGTCCTCTACGCCGTTACCCTGCTTTACCCGATGATATGGATGTTCCTTTCCTCGCTGAAAGGTTCTTTGGAATACGAAACGGGCAACTCCCTCGATCTTCCGAAACGCTGGCTGTTTTCCAACTACGGGCTGGCGTTCGAATCGCTGGTGGTGCGCAACAAAGGCGGCGGCACGACGTCCTTTTTCGGCATGGTGTGGAACAGCGTGTGGATGAACGGTATCAGCATCGTTTTAGGCACGCTCGTTTCGGCGATCACCACCTATACCATCGCCAAACTGCAGTTCCCGGGGAAAAAGGTGTTTTACGCCGTCATCCTCTTTATGATGATGCTGCCGATCTACGGTTCGATGGCGTCGAGTTTACAGATCAAGAAACAGCTCGGGGTGTTCGACAACGTGTTCAACGTTCTCGTTTCCACCTTCGCGGTGGGGGGATATAAGTTCCTCATCCTGTACGCGTTTTTCAAGAGCGTATCGTGGTCGTACGCGGAGGCGGCGTATATCGACGGCGCTTCGCACTTTCAGGTGTTCTGGAACGTGATGTTCCCGCAGGCGCTCGCGCCGCTGGCGGTGTTCGCCATTCAGGATTTCATTGCCGGCTGGAACGACTATATGAGCCCGCTCATCTATATGCCGAGTTATCCGACCATCGCTTCGGGCCTTTATCAGTACGAAAGCCAGATGATCCGCGGCATGAACTATCCGGTGTATTTCGCGGGCATCGTCATTTCCGCGATCCCCATTTTAATCATCTTCATTTCGATGAGAAAGACGTTTATGACCAGCCTCAGTATGGGCGGGTTGAAAGGATAAAAAATTCGAAAAGGAGCGATCATGAAAAAAATTCTTACCTTTGTGCTTGCCGCGGCGATCGCGGTTTCGGCGGGCGCGCTCGCCGGATGCAAACCGAGAATTTCCAACGACGAAAACACGCTGGAAATCTATTTCCTCAACGCCGGATACGGCGATCAGTTCGTGGCGGATCTCGCCGCGGCGTTCGAAGACGAACACGAGGGCGTGAACGTGGAATATTGGGGGGACGACCTCGATCAGACCGCCGCGCTGCTGCAATCCGGCACGACCAACACGGTGGATCTGTTCATCATCGGCGGCGATATGGATTCCTATGCCATGGCGGGCGCAAACGTGCACCCCGATTACGACATCATCCTCGAAAATATCGACGAGGTGATGGAATACGAGGAAAACGGCGTCATGCTGAAAGATAAATTCATACGGGACGCCGTGCCGCAGGAAATCGACGGGCATTATTATTCCTTCTCGTGGGCGGTGGGCGCCACGGGGCTGATCTACAACGCGAGCAAGTTCGAGATCCTTGCGCAGGATAACCCGAACATCGCCGTTCCCAACACGACGGACGAACTCGTGCAGCTTTGCGAGGACATCAAAGCCGCGGGCGAAATCCCCTTCGTGTTCTCCGTTTCCACCAACTATTGGGAATATATGACCCGCCTGTGGTATATGCAGTACGAAGGGGCGGAGAACGTGAAGAATTTCTTCCTCGGCATCGATAACGGCGCCTATTCGCGGGATATTTTCCTGCAGCAGGGCAGGCTGGAAAGTCTGGAAGCCCTCAATTCCCTCATCCGGCACGAACTCGGGAACAATCACGACAACGTCAATCTGATGAACTTCGCGCAGTCGCAGGCGCAGTTCATTTCCGGCAACGGGCTGATGATGGTCAACGGCGACTGGCTGGAAAACGAGATGCGCAACGTCGCCAACGAAGACGAGAACAAGTTTGAATTCCGCATGATGAAAACGCCTGTCGTCAGCGCGCTTTCCGAAAAACTTTCCTATTGGAAGGAGGGCAAGACGTTCGCGGAGGCGACGAAAACGATGCCCGCCAAAACGCGCAAGGAATACGACGAAAAACTTTCCGCCATCATCGATTATGTGGACGCGGGCGAACCCGAGGGCGAAAAACCGTCGTTTGCGAAGGAGGACGACGTTCTGATCGTGAAGAACGCGCGCAACGTGGGCTACACCATCGGCGGCAACCACACCGTGGGCATCCCCGTGTACGCCACGGCGAAGGACCTCGCCAAGGAATTTCTGAAATTCATGCTGAGCGACGAAGGGTACAGGATCTACTTCGACGCCACCACCGGCAACCAGCTGCCCATCAAATACGATCTGCAAAACGATACGGAGCGGTGGGGTTCGATGTCGGCTTTCGCAAAATCGCGTTACGAAGTAACCATCGCCAACCCCGAATACGAAAATCTGATCACCACCTACGGCACCACGCCCCTCACCACCCTCGGCGGGCTGACGCTCTGGATCGGGGACGGGCAGTATGCGGAAGAATTTTTCGCCACCAAGGACGAAAAGCACTATAAAACGCCTTACGAACTGTACCGGAGCGAATACGAAGACGAGTGGACGGTGGAAAAGTTCAATCTGATGCTGAAAAACTCCGGCATAGACCCAACGAACTGAAATCGGGATAAAATAAAAGGAGAAAGTGATGAAAAAACTGTTTTACAAAACAATTTCCCTCTGTCTCGCCGCGGGGATGATCTTCTCGCTCGGCGCCTGTAACGACAACAAGAACGGGGGCGAAAACGACGTGGCGATCTGGGCGGCGGACGGCACCGTCCGGATCAACCGCAACCGCGATGAGGATGACGTTGCCGAAAACAACCCCGTGTTCCGCGTTTCGATGACGAGGAACGAATACGAAAGCGCGCAGATCATCCTGACGCCGGAAAAGGACATAAGCGCCTATTCGGTTACCCTCGGCGATCTCACGAGCGCGGAAGGGAAAACCCTTAAAAAGGAAAACTTTTCCGTTTACAATCAGAAATACCTCAACGTAACCAAGCAGTCGGACGGTTTTTCCACCGGTTTCGGCTGGTATCCCGACGCCCTTCTGCCGATGGAGACCGCCGAAGAATACGGCGAAAACACCGTGAAGGCGGGGGAAAATCAGGGGATCTGGATCACCTGCTACTGCCCGAAAGAGCAGGCGGCGGGCACATACGAAGGCACGTTCACGGTGCATTGCGACGATAAGGATTACGAGATCGCGGCAAGCGTAACCGTTTACGATTACACGCTGACGGACGACATCACCGCCAAAAGCGCCTTCGCCATCAGCCGCCACTTCCTGAACGCCTCCGGCGACGACACCCTCGAACACTATAAAGCGGCGTACGATCTGCTGCTCGATTACCGCCTTGCGGGGATCAACCTGCCCACCCTCGTGGAGGATACGAACTACTACCTCGCGTCGGTTCGGGAATATTACGATAAAACGCCTTCCTATTCCGTGCCGTACTCCATCAAGTACAACACGTCCGCGGCGGATACGGATATGGATTACGACAAGTTCAAAGACACGATTTTCGCCTTGGCGGAAATTTCCCTGCAAGACGAAAAGAATTATCTCGACAAGGCGTATTTATACCTCGGCTCCCTCATCGACGAGCCCACTATGGCCGGCACCGTCGACCGCGCGGTGCGCATTTCCCATCAGGTGGAGATCACCAAAGAGGAGATCGCCGCGGAAATGGAAAGCGATTCGGCGTATGCCGGCGCGCTGGGGGCGGAGATCATCGATGCGGTGCGCAATTTTCCGCACATCGTAACCAACCGCTATACCGACGAACTGTATAACGACGGCGAGGGGGTGAAATACTGGGTGCCGCTCTTCGACGATTTCAATTCGGTCGCGCGGCAGGAATTTTACGAAAATTCGGGCGTGGAATACTGGTGGTACGGTTGCATCGGGCCGAACAACCCGTTCCCGACCTATCAGCTGGACGATTATCTCATCACTTCGCGGGTGGCAAGCTGGATGCAGAAAGATTACGGCGCCAGCGGCAACCTGTACTGGGATACCTGTTTCTGGATCGATTACGACGGCACTTACAACAGGATCGACCCGTATACGGCGTCGCCCATGCATTTCCCGGGCGACAACGGGGACGGATATTTGTTCTACCCGGGCACGAAGTACGGCATCGGTCCCGTGGCGTCCATCCGCCTGCACAGCATCCGCGACGGGCTGGAAGAGTACGAGATCCTCAACGAACTGGAAGAAAACTATGCGGCGAAGGGCTACGACGCCGACGGCATTTTACAGACGCTGTATAAAAAACTGTACTCCAACGCGCAGGTGAAAAAAGAGGTGATGAACGATCCCTCCGTATTCGCCGCGGCGCGGGAAGAACTGATGGAACTCGGCGTCATCAACCAGACCTTCGGCGCGTACATCACGAAGGTGGAAGAGCGCAGCACCGAAGCGGAATTCGGCGTGGCGGCGGAAAAGGGCGTTACGGTGAAGATCAACGGGGAAGCGGTTTCCCCCGTTTCGGAAAACGGCACGCTCAACGAATACGTTTACACCGTGGCCCTCGATAAAGCGCAGAACAGTTTCGTTCTGGAACTGGAAAAGGACGGCAAGAGCGCGACGTACTCCCACGATCTCGGCGGCAGGAGCATGATCTTCAACCCCGTGGAAACGCAAAACGATCTCTCCCTGTTTACCGCCGGGGAAAACGACAGGCTGACCCTTGCGAACGCGTCGATGTTCGGTTACGAAGGGTATGCGCTCCGCGCGGACTTCGCGGCGACGACGGACGTTACGGCGGAACTCCGCTTCACCACGTCGTTCGACGTGCTGAAAACGGCGAAGTCGCTGGCGGTGGAAGTGTACAACCCGTCGGGCGCGAACATCCCGCTTGTCGCATTCGTCGATACGAGCGGCGAAGCCGTGCTCATGCAGATCTACGCAGGCACGCTGCTGCCCGGAAAGACGGTTGTCGAACTTCCCTTCGACGGGTTCAATTGGGAAAAATATATCAGCGTGGAAAGCATCGTGTTCCGCGCGGGCGGCAAGAACGAATCGGCGAAAACGCTGTACTTTGACAACTTCGTGTTGAAAGGATAGGTGGAAAATGAAAAAACTTTTGATATTCGCATTGTGCCTTGTGCTGCTTTGCCCCCTTGCGGGGTGCGCCGAGAGGGGCGATGAAACGGAAAACAACGCTTCGGCGTTGGATGAAAACGGCAATCTTCTGCTCCACGATTTCGAATCGTGGGACGAACTCAACTGCCTCACCGGCGGGGAATATTTCGGCAAATACGTTCTCAACGACGACCCCGCGTACGTCAGGACGGGGGCAAAATCGCTGGCGCTCACGCCCACGGGATACGGGTTGGCGACTTCCGCCGATCCCTACCTCGTCGTGCAGCCGTCGAAGGTAAACGAGGCGTATAAGGATTTCTCCTCGGTGAAAAAGGTGCAGTTCGACATCTTCAACGCCAACGAGGAAAACAAAGAGATCGAAGTGAGTTTCTTCTACGGCACGGCGACCGCCGCGCTGGAAACGCCGCGCCTGAAATACACGCTGGCGGCGGGGAAGTGGACGAAGATCATCTACAACAACGACACCGAAAATTTCGACCTCGTGTACAATCTGAAAGATTTAAGGGAGATCCGCATCTATTTCGAAAACGTGGCGGTCATGGAAGAGGAGGCGAAACACTATTATCTCGACAATTTCGAGATCGCCTATTCCGAAGAGGCGCTGCCGACGGCGAACATCGCGCTGGAAGAAAACGAATTCTGCACCTTTGAAAAGGAGTATCAGGAATTCATCACCTACACCAGCGGCTACGGCCCGTACACCGATTACGAGGCGGTGCTTTCCCTCAACAAAGACCCCATTTACGCCAGCGAAGGCAGCCGTTCGCTCAAAGTGTACTGCCCGCACGGCGTCACGCAGGATAACAGCTGGATCATGTTCCGCTTTTCCGACAAACTCGTCAAGGCGGCGGATTTCGCAAAGTATCAGGAAGGTTATTCCTTCGTGTTCGACGTGTATAACGATTCTTCCGTGTCCATGCGCATAGAACTCGATTTCTTCGCGGGGGACCGCGGCACGTACGCCATGAACTTCTACGCGGAGCCCGGCAAGTGGACGGAAGTGCGGGTAGCCCTTTCGGACATCAACGCGAAACTCCCCCCGCCGAAAGTCGAGGAGGGGGAGGAACAGCCCCCCACGGCGTGCGAACTCATCGAAGGCATCGCCTGCATCTGGGGCGAATTCCCCGGCGATTCCACGGCGGACGACAGGGTGTATTATTACGACAATTTCCGTTTTGAAGCGAATGCATAAACAGAAAAAGGAGGAAAAAAGATGAAAAAACAGACTAAGCGCGCTTTGATCGCGCTGTGCGTCGCCGCGGCGATCGCCGCCGCAGCGGGGCTCGCCGCCTGCAACGACGACGGGAAGATCACGTTGAAAGAATTTTCCGTCATCGACGAGGTTACGGTGGAACTCGGTTCGGAGTATTATATTCCGGACGTGCTCGCCGTCGACAGCGAGGGCAAGGAATACCCCGCCGCCTACACCGTGAAGCAGGGCGACAGCGTGGTGGAAGTTTCCCGCGGCAGGCTGCCGGTAACTTCCATCGACGGGTACGTGATCACCTACACCGCCACCGTCGCGGGGGAGGAACACAGCGTAACGACCACCGTCAAGGTAACCGACACCATCGCCCCGACCGTCTATTTCAGGGAAACGAGCGTGCGCGTGCCGGTGGGCGAGGAAGCCGATCTTCCCGAATACGTGGTGCAGGATTATTCCCCCATTGCGGAAACCCGCATCACCGCCCATTATAAAAACGGCGAAACGGGAATAAGCGTGAACGCGGAAACCAACAAATTCACGCCCGAAGAAATCGGGTTCTACCGCATCGAGATCGAGGCGGAGGACGCCCTCGGCAACACGGGCGGCAACAGCGCCATCCTCTTCGCTTACGGCGAAAAGGATCCCGAGGTGCTGACGGACGTGGTCGAAGATTTCTCTTCCGGATACGATCCTTCGCTGATTTACAGCCCCGACGGACAGGTTACTCTTCTGCCGCACGTCGAGGGGGAAAGCGTTTCCATTCAGGCGAACACCAACGGCAATTACTGGCCGAACATCCGCTTTTCCGCAGAATTCTTCGAAACGTATACGGCAATCTACGATAAAGTTCTTCTGACGGTATACAACGCCGGCGCGCACGCGCACCAGATCTATTATCAGACGGCGGGCGAACTCGACGAAAACGGCGGATATACCAAGAACGCGGCGTACAGCCGGTTCACCATTCCCGCGGGCGGCAGAGGCGAGATCGAATTTACCGCGGAAAGCATTCAGTGGAGTCTGGAAAGGGGCAACGACATCACCCTCGTTACGATGAACGACCCCGCGGACGGCAACAACGAAATGCTTTCGCTGTACTTTGAAAAGATCAGCGGCAGGTTCGCCGATACAGCCGTCGCCTATACGGGGGACGAAATTGCCGTCGCTCCGATTTATCAGAACGTAGAAAAACTCGCCGGCAAGACCTACACCGGTTTTGAAGTGTACTGCGACGGCGTGAAGACGGAAGACGGCGTTGCCGCCGATTCCTTCATCCCGCAGAAAGCCGGCGCGTATCAGGTGCGCGTGCTCTTCGGCGCGGACGGCTTTGCCGCCTTCGATTTCGACGTGCGCGGCAGGCAGATGTCCTTAAACGAGAACTTTGAAGGCGATACGGATCTTTCCGTGTATGCCGGCATGGACGGCGCGACGATCAAGCGCGGCGATTCTTCCTTCGCTCCCGAAGGGAAAAACGCCCTCATCGGCAGTTATACAACGTCGAACGGCTGGCCCGGGCTTGCCATCGACATCGATTATCTCGCGCAGTTTGTCGATTACTACGATTATTTCACCTTCAAGATCTATAACGGCGGGCAGTTCGAACACCAGTTCTATATCGAAACGCCCACGCGCGGCGCGCTCCGCCGCTATGTGCTCGGCGCGGGGCAGACGGCGGAACTCGTTATTTACAGCCACGAACTGCAAACCTATGTCGAGGCGGCTTACGATCTGCACATCGTGCTGTTCAACGACAATTCCGCTTCGGGTAAGGCGGAGGACGGGTTCTTCCTCTTCGACGATTTCCGCGGCGCGTATACCGACGTGAACGTGCCGGCAAATAAAGCCTTCGACCTCGCCTACGTGTTCGGCGGGCTGCTCGAAGAAGAATACGCGCTGAAGATTTTCGGCGCGGACGGCGCGGAAGTAACCGGCGCGGCGCAGGGCGGCGCGATCACCCTGCCGGCGGGCGAATATACGGCGCAGCTCACCGTGAATAAAGCGTTCTATGCGGAGGGCGTGTTTACGGCGAAACTCGTCGTGCGCGAAGATTATACCCCCTTCTACGGCTTTGAAGAGGAGACCGCGGGGAGCGCCTACGGCGGCGGTCTGTTCGGCGGGGACTGCAGGAAAACGAGCGTTCTCGTCTCCACGGACGCTGCCGGCACGAGCGAGGGAACGCAGAGCCTTACGTTTAATTTCGACGGCGTGAACGACGGGTATCCCTACTTCGTCGTCGCAAGGTCGGTGGTGCGCGATTTCTACTACTTCTGCGGCGAAATGCATTTCGACGTGTATAACGCCGGCGCGAAACAGCACGACAGTTATATCGAGGCGGGTGGCGAATACGTGCGGCAGAGCCTTGCGCCCGCGTCGCGGACGACAGTCAGCCTGACCGCCGAACAGCTTGCGGCGATCCTGTCTTCCGGCGAGGATATGATGTTCCAGATCATGAACGAGGGTGGCACCCCCGCTTATGAAAACGCGGCGTTCCGCTATTATATCGACAACGTGCGCGGCGCGCTGTAAAACGGCAGAAACGGCAACCTTTTCCGCCTGCGGAAGCGGGCGGAAAAAAAGCCGTTTAAAAACACGGCATCCTCCCGCACTGCGGGAAAAAAATAAAGGAGGAGAAAAATGAAGAAAAAGTATTGGCAGCCGACGGCGGAAATTCTGCTGTTCGGCACAAACGACGCGGTTTTAAACTCCGTGGCGACGACGGCAGACGAGGACTTCGGCGAATGGCCGGAGGAATGGGGGAACTGATCATGACGAAAAGATTGAAGAATGTATTTTACGGGTTGTTTGCCGCGGCTCTGACGGTGAGCCTCGGCGTTCTGGCGGCGGTCAATCTGCCGGTCAGGGCACAGGAAAACGCCGGCACGTTCGCCATGGAAACGGGCGCGGAGATCCGGCTGGAAGAACCGAGCGGGCTGCGCTTTATCACCAAGGTGGATCAGGCGTTCATCGACGGGCTTGAAGAAGCAAATCCCGAAGCCGAAATCACCTTCGGCACGGAGATCGTACCCGCGGGCAGGGAAGATGTTGAACCCCTCGATATTCCGCAGACCGTATGGGCGGAAGAGAGCACCGAAACGGTGAAGTGTTTCAAGGCGGTGCTCACCAACATCCCCGGTACGCAGTATCTTACAAAGCTCACCGCCAAGGCGTATTACGCGGTGGACGGGGTAAAGACCTACGTTTCCAATCCGCAAACGCGTTCGGTGGCGTATGTTGCCAGCGCGGCGCTGGCGGCAGGGCAGGAAGATCCCGTCTATACCTCCATCGTGGATAAGGCGGTTCCGGCGATCTCGTTGGGGGAAGATTTTGCACTGAACGTCGGCGATGAAAAAACGCTTGCGGCAGAGGGCGCGGAAGGGCTTGTTGTAAAATTCTCTTCCGATAACGACGAAATCGCCACGGTGGATGAAAACGGCGTGGTGCGCGCCGTCGGCACGGGCACGGCGAACATCACCGCCGCGCTGGGCAGCAGAACGGACAGCGTTGCCGTTACCGTTAACGCGGTGAAAAAACTGTTCTATAGTTTTGAAGAGGAAGAAGTCGGCTCGATTTATGATAAAACGCTGTTCGCCTCTAAGGACGGCGCATGGGATTATCTGAAAGTCGGCAACCTCGCGGCAGGCTGTACGGACGGCAAACAAGGTCTGTACCGCAATGCGGAAGGCTCGGGTTATCCGCACATCATCATCAAAAATTCGGTATTGACCGATTTCTACAACGCGTACGGCGGGATTTCCTTCGATCTTTACAACAACGGCTCGCTTGCGCATAACGGTTATTGGTCATCGTATCTCAACGGCGGAACCCAGAATTACT
This sequence comes from uncultured Clostridia bacterium, assembly GCA_944363555.1. Taxonomy (GTDB): domain Bacteria; phylum Bacillota; class Clostridia; order Christensenellales; family Borkfalkiaceae; genus UMGS775. The sequence continues at coordinate 20,484 of CALVUL010000020.1, read as the reverse complement.
ACGAAAATCTTGCACCGAAAACCGGTGTAACGATCACGGTAGATGGCGAAATTTTAAAATCCATCGTTGATTCGGGGAATGATTTAATGTTCTGTGTTTTAAACGACGGTGCAATTTGTGAATCCAATTTGGAATATTATCTCGATAACGTGCGCGGCGCGGCGAAAGATATGACCGTCGAAAAAGGCGAAACGCTTTCCGCGGCGGACCTGCTCGGTACAAACGCGACGCTGAAATCCTTCACCGTATATAAGGACGGCGAACCCGTTACCGACGAGGGCGCGGAAAGTTATACCTTTACGGAATACGGCGACTATACGTTCGAGTGCGTGCAATCCATCGAAGGATATGAGGATTCCACGGTAAAAGGCAGCGTTAAGGTGCTGGACGAGGTGTTCGACAGCGTGGAAGACTGGTACGGAGAAGGAAAGCTGATTCAAGCCATAAACGAGTATACGGCGCCCGTATCGGAAGAGTACAGGGGAACGAGCATGCTCCGCATGGATAGTGAGGGCGCGTATCCGCGCATCGAACTGAACAAGGACATGGTGAAAGCGTTCATAGATGAAGGAAAAACCCTTACCTTGGTATTCAAACTCGGGAACGTGGACGGCGATCACAAAACGTACGTCGGCAATAAAGTCGCTCATGTAAGTATAGTTTCCGGCGAGAAATTTGCGGAAATTTCCATCACTCCGGAAAAGTGGAGCGCGATCGAAGAAGAGATGGTCGCGGAGAATATGGAGAGGATATACGTTGTAACGTTGGCGCACGTGGAAGGCGGTGGCGGCGGAGACGGTTCCGATCCGTTTACGATGTATCTTGCAGGCTATAAGCTCTCTTAAAAAAGCAATTTGTTTTCGGGAACGGCGGAAAGCCGTTCCCGAAAAATAAAAAAGGAACTCATCATGATCGAAATCCGTTTTTTAAGCAGTTCGCATAAACTGAAAAAAGGCGAATCCTTCGCGCATCTCCCCGAACCCCGCCTTGCGGCGGCGCGCGGGGAAACTTTATGCTTTCAGGCGGTTTTGACAAGCGGCGAGGACGAAACGGTATTCGTTTCCGGCGCGCCCGCCTGCGAAATCTTCTGGGAAAGGTACGTAACCATCCCGCAGCCGAGTTGTTCTTATTACGAGGCGGGCGATTATCCGGACGTTTTGGTGGATAACGCCTCCGCGGAAAAATTCGGCGAAAACGTACTGCGGGCGAACGAGGCGCAATTTTTGTTCATACAGGTGCCCGTGCCCCGTTTTTACGGGAAGAAAACGCTTTCCTTTACGCTGAACGTCAAGGGAAAAGCGTCGGCTTCGGCGAAGATCTCCGCCGAAATTTACCCCTTCGCGCTACCGGAACAGGTGCACGCGGCGTCATCCTTCGCCGTGCGCGACGATATGATCTTCGGCACACAGGAAGAAAAATACGAAAAATACGATGGGATTTATCAAGAACTTTTGAAATACCGCGTGGCGGCGGCTTCCGTCGCCCTGCCCTTTTCCGAACGGGCGGAGGATATTCCCTATCTCGTCGAACGCTATAAAAAGGCGGCGGCGGACGATAAAGTGCCGTCCTATTCCATAAACTATACCACGCTCAGGGAAGATACGATTTTCCAGAAAAATCAGGAAGTGCTCGATAAAAAATTCTTAAAAGACATCCTCACCGCCATGGCGGAGGCGAGTACGGCGGAGCTGGACCTTTTCAAAAAGGCGTATTTTTACATCACGTTTATCGACGAGCCCACCCCCGAGCGTTTCCATTCGGTAACCCGCGTTTACGACGAATATTACAAGATCTTGCGGGAAGTTTCCGCCGAATGCGATTTCACCGGCAAGGAAAACGTGCGGGCAAGTCTGAACGCGCTGCCCAACGTCGTTACGGTGTTCAACAAAGAGCCGATCTACGGGCAGGTGGATACGTGGTGCCCCACCTTCTTCGCGTACAGCAAACCGGAATACGTGTACGAGGAAAAGCACCTGCGCCGCCTCGGCAAAAAGAACTGGTGGTACGGCTGTATGGCGCCGTGGCACCCCATTTTGAACTATCATACCGACAGCCCCGCGGCGGACGCCCGTTTCGAACCGTGGCTGCGCTACAAGTACGATATTGCGGGCAATTTATTCTGGGCGGTCAACCTCACCAAGCGTTACGACAGCGAAAAGCAGCAATACGTGTCCGCGGATATTCTCAACGAACCGATTGCTTTCGGCGGCGTAAACGGCGACGGACTGCTTTTGTACACCGAAACGTATTACGGCAAAATTTTGCCTTCCTACCGCATGATGTCGATCTTTGAAGGCAATCAGGATTACGAATATTTTTACCTCTTCGACAGGCATGTGAAGGCTTTGGAAAAGGAGTGCGGGGTCAGACTCGATCCCCGCGCCTCGCTGAAACCGATTTTCGACGAAATCGCCGCCGGCGCCGCGCTCGTTTACCGCGCGGGCGCGGAGGAACTCAAAGCCGAACTCGCCGCCCACGTTACCGCCGCGGAGGACGGCGTGTTCGTCCTGCCCGAAACGGAGCGGGGCGAATACAAAATTTCCGTTTACTGCGCGGAGGGGGTAACGCTTTCCGGCATGGAACGGGTGCGGCTGGGCAACGCGTATAAGGCGGAAACGCGGCTGCCTTTCGGGCGGAAAACCACGTTTTTCACCTTGAAATATACCGTGAACGGCAGGGAAAAGACCTTTGTCAAGCGCATTTCCCCCGCAAGGGAGGCGGTGCCGCTGGAAAACATCGAACCCGCGCGGTGCGAAGTGCGTTTCGCCGGCGGGGACGCGGGGATTTTCACCGAAAAGTTTGAAAACGACTGCGCGCCCTCCGTGTTCGTGCCCTTCCCGATGAATGCGGAAAACCTCCTGCGGGTGGAGGGCAAAATCGGCAACCTTTCGGAAAACGAGGCGGTCGTTACCGTTTCCCTCGTCGACCGCAAGGGCGGGGAATACCCCATGGGCTACGATATGGCGGAGCAGGGCGCGGAAAGCGAAATTTCCGTTTACTGCACCGATATGGCGGTCAACCGCCTCAACAACGCGGAGGATACCGTCTGGTGGCATCACCGCGCGGAAAACGAGGCGCGCGCGGCGGCGTTCGATTTTAAGCGCGTTACGGGGCTGAAGATCGGCGTTTTGAACGACAGAAAGATGCTCGACGACAACGTGGAACGCCGTCTTACGGAATTTACGTTGTTCATCAGAAATTTAAGCATAACGAAAAAGAAGTAACGGTATGGCAATCACGGTCAGGGACAGCAAATTTATCTTAAAGACGGACAACACGGCGTGGATTCTCCGCATCGCAGAGGGGTATTTGGAGAGCCTCTACTACGGCGCGGACGTTCCCGACTGCGATCTGGAATATCTCGTCAACACCCAGATCCTGAATTTTGCGCCTTACGACGCCGATTTGGGGCTGAAATACATCTACGGGGCGCGGCTTTATCTTTACAGCGGCGCGAACAGCGGGGATTTCAGAACGCCCGCGTGCGACGTTGTCGATCAAAACGGCTACACGGGGTGCCGCTTTTCTTACGCGGGCTACGAGATCCTGCCCGAAACGCCGGCGGATTTCGCAATGCCGAAGATCCGCGGCGGCGGCGAGACGCTGAAGATCCTTCTGACGGATCGGGACAAAAAAATCGACGCGGAACTGTACTTTCAGCCGGCGGAGGACTGCGACGCCTTCGTGCGGTACGCGCGGATCGTCAACCGTTCGGGGGGCGTTGTTTCGCTGAAAAAAGCCGCGAGTTTGCAGCTCGATTTCGATAACGGGCGGTTCGACCTCCTTTCCGTGGCGGGCGCGCCCGGGGACGAGATGCGCAATCTCCGCCGCCCCGTAACGCAGGGAAAGGCGGAAATTTCTTCCCGTTTCGGCGTAACGGGGCATTCGGCGAACCCGTTCTTCGCGCTGTGCGCCCCCTCCGCCACGGAGGACGCCGGCGAATGTTACGGCTTCAACCTGCTTTACAGCGGCAATTTCAAAAACGAGATCGAATGCGACTGCCACGGCTGCGTGCGCGTGGTTTCCGGCATCAGCGACGAAAACTTTTTCTGGACGCTGAAAGACGGCGATTCCTTTTACACCCCGCAGGCGGTCTGCGTATTTTCCGAAGAGGGGATCGGGGGGATGTCCCGCCGGTTCCACAGGCTGTGCAGAGAGCACGTCATCCCCCCGCGCTACAAAGATACGCGCCCCGTCGTGGCGAACACGTGGGAAAGTTTTTATTTCACCGTGGACGAGGACAAGGTGCGCGCCTTTGCGAAGAAGGCGAAGGAGATCGGGGCGGATACCGTCGTGCTGGACGACGGCTGGTTCCGCAACGAGGACAACGAAAATTTAGGGGATTGGGAACCCGATTCCCGCCGCTTTCCGTCGGGGCTGGGAAAACTCGTGGAGGCGGTGAAAGCGGAAGGGCTGAATTTCGGGTTGTGGTTCGAGCCGGAAATGATCAGCAGGCGGAGCAAACTCTTCAAAGCGCACCCCGAATGGCTGCTGCAAAACGGCGATAAGGGCAGCGAAAGCAGAAACCAATACGTGCTCGACATGGCGAACCCCGCCGTGGTGGATCACGTGTTCGGCGTGATGGCGGCGTATCTTTCCCGCTACGATATTTCTTACGTCAAGTGGGATATGAACCGCTACCTTTCGGAAGTCGGCAGCGGCTGTCTTTCCAATCAGGGGGAGGCGAGCCACCGTTACGCGCTGGGCGTGTACGCGCTGCTCGAACGCATTACGGAAGAATTCGGCGTGCTCGTGGAAGGCTGCGCGGGCGGCGGCGGAAGGTTCGATCTGGGGATGCTTTACTATGAGCCGATGATCTGGCTTTCCGACAACACCGACCCGTATAACCGCACGGAGATCCAGTTCGGCGCGGCGACGGCGTATCCGCCTTGCGCGCTGAGTTACCACTTTTCCAAAGGGGAAGGGACTTCCGGCAAGCCTTCCGGACCGTATTTCAGAATGCTCGCGGCGAATTTCGCCTGTTTCGGTTACGAACTCGACCTTACGAAACTGAGCGGGGAGGAGATCGCCGCCTGCCGCGCCTTCACCGAAAAGCGGCGTTCTTACGACAAGTACGTGCTCGGCGGCGATTTTTACAAACTGGATGCCGACGGCAAGTATTATTACGCCTGCCTGCAGGTGCTGAAGGACCGTTCCGCCGCGCTGCTTACCTTTATACAGGTGGACGCGCAGATCCGTTACGAATCGCTCGTTCTGCGGCTGAAGGGGCTCAAAAGCGACGCGCGCTACAAGGTGGGGGAAAGCGGGCTGGTCCTTTACGGGCGCACGCTGGAAAAGGCGGGGGTGAGGATCTCCGATCTGCTCTGCCCGCATTGGAAAGAGGAAGATCCTTCGCGCATCGCCCTGAAAGCCGGAAAAGCGGGCAGCGGGATCGCCTTCGAGATCGTGGAAGTCAAAGACTGAAAAGGAGCCGGAAAGATTTCGGCTGTGTATCGCGGCGGCGCGCGGATGCAGGCGCGCCGCCTTTCGTTTATAAAAGTCCCCGCGCTTTTGGTTTGACTATTTCGGAAAAATGCGATATAATCGTTAAAAAAGCGCGCGGCGGGCGGCGTTGTCGCCCGCCGCGGCAAAAGGAGAAAACGGATGAAGGAAAATTACACGGTCTGCAACTGCAAGCAGGTCAGTTATAACGACATCGCCGACGCGCTGGAAGGGCACGACAAGTTTGAGGACGTGCTTTCGCTCTTCGACGAGGTGCAGAAGATCACGCAGTGCTCCACGGGGTGCGGCGGCTGCCACGACAAGGTGCTGGGCGTCATCTCCGAAATCATGATGGGCTGACGAAGAACGGTCGTTTTCTGTGCGCGGCGGGCAAAATCGGGCGCGGCGGGCAGAAACAACGAAATGATCCGCCATGATATGTTTTGGCGAACAGGATATATTTCGGCGAACCTTCCGGCGCGGAAAAATTTTCCGCGCCGGAAGTCTTTTTCGGGCTTTTTCCGATAAAAAAAACGGCGGCGTCCGCGCGGACGCCGCCGTTTTGCGATCACGCCGGAGCGCGATCAGTGATGATGTTTTTTGATGAGCCCCGCGGCTTTGCTGATTTCCATGACCGGCACGGGAACGAGCGCCAAACCCAGCCCGACGAGGTACGCCCACCACTGCGGCAGATAAACCATGCCGAAGGCTTCGTTCACGCCGGGCACGAAGAGCACGAACGCCACCAGCACCAAAGACACGACGGCGGCGAGGTTGAGCATCCTGTTGCCGAACATGCCGATTTTGAAGATGGAGTGGGAAGAGCGCATGTTGTACGCCTGCACCACCTGACACAGCGCCAGCACCATGAACGCCAGCGTGGAGCCCGCCGCCTCGCAGTCCGCTTCGCTCATGCCCGCGACGGCGCCGAAATATCTGCCGAGGTGCAGCGCGCCGATGGTGAGCGCGGCGAACATCACGCCCTGTATGACCACTTTGATGCCCAGCCCGTGGGCGAAGATGCCTTCGTTTTTCGGTTTGGGCGGCCGGTTCATCACGTCGCTTTCCACCTTTTCCATGCCGAGGGCGATGGCGGGCAGAGAGTCGGTAACGAGGTTGATCCACAAAAGCTGAATGGAAATAAACGGGGAGATCTGCCAGATGACCATGGCGAAGAACACCGTGAGCACCTCGCCGATATTCGTGCCGAGCAGGTATCCTACCACTTTTTTGATGTTGGCGTAGATGCCGCGGCCTTCCTTGACCGCGTCCACGATGGTGGCGAAATTGTCGTCGGTGAGCGTCATATCCGCCGCGCCTTTGGCGACGTCCGTCCCCGTGATGCCCATCGCGCAGCCGATGTCCGCCGCTTTGAGCGCGGGAGCGTCGTTCACGCCGTCGCCCGTCATGGAGACCACCTGCCCGCGTTTCTGCCAAGCCTTCACGATGCGGATCTTGTTTTCGGGGGATACGCGGGCGTATACCGCGATGTTGGCGACTTCCTTATCGAGTTCGTCGTCGTCCATCCTGTCGAGTTCCGCGCCGGTGATCGCCCTGTCGCTTTCCGTCAGGATGCCGAGTTCCCTTGCGATCGCGGACGCCGTAACCACGTGGTCGCCCGTGATCATGACGGGTTTGATGCCCGCCTTGCGGCAGAGCGCCACCGCCTCTTTCGCTTCGGGGCGCGGGGGATCGATCATGCCGACGAGCCCCATGAAGGTCAGGCCGTTTTCGAGGGAATCGAAGGAAACGTCCTCAGGCGCCTTGTCGAGGACCTTATACGCCACCGCCAGCACGCGGAGGGCGTTTTTGCTCATCTCTTCGTTGATCCGGCGCGCCTTTTCGACGTCGCCTTTTATGCATCTTTCAAAGAGGATGTCGCACGCGCCTTTGGTGATGACCACGTATTTGCCGTCCATTTCGTTGACCGTCGTCATCAGTTTGCGGTCGGAATCGAAGGGCAGTTCCGCAACGCGCCTGTATTTCGCGTTGAGGTCGGCTTTTTCGTAGCCGTTGCGGAGCGCCGCGTAGACGATGGAGGTTTCCGTCGGGTCGCCGATGTGCTGCTGTTCGCCGTTTTCGTTTACGGTTACCGAACCGTCGGAACACAGCGTGCCGTAGACGAGGAGTTTTTTCACGACGGCGTCGTTGTCGTCGGTGATGTCCGCGATCTCGCCGCCGTCCGCGTATGCTTTGACGAGCGTCATGCGGTTTTGCGTCAGCGTGCCCGTCTTATCCGAACAGATGACCGACGCGCTGCCGAGTGTCTCCACGGCGGGCAGCCGCTTGATGATGGCATTTTTCTTCACCATACGGGTAACGCCGATGGAAAGGACGATGGTTACGATCGCCGGCAGCCCTTCGGGAATGGCGGAAACCGCCAGCGAGACCGCCGTCATGAACATTTCCATCACGGGCATCTTGTCGATGAGACCGACGATGAAGATGATCACGCAAGCCGCCAGAGCCATAAAGCCCAAAAGTTTGCCGAGTTTGGCGAGTTTCTGCTGCAGGGGCGTGGCGGTCTCTTTTTCGCCGCTCAGAAGGTCGGCGATCTTGCCCATTTCCGTCTGCATGCCCGTGCCGGTTACGACGGCGGTCGCCGTGCCGTAGGTGATCGAGCAGCCGGAATACACCATGTTGCTCCGATCGCCCAAAGGCGCGTTTTCGTCGATTTCCGCCAGCGCGTTCTTTTCGGCGGGAACCGATTCGCCGGTGAGGGCGGATTCCTCCGATTTCAGATTGACGCTCTTTAAAAGGCGCGCGTCCGCGGGAACGAAGTCGCCGGCTTCCAGCCGGATGATGTCGCCCGGCACGATCTCCGCGGAATTGACGAGGCTTTCCTTGCCGCCGCGGATGACGCGGGCGTGGGGCGCGGACATGTTTTTCAGCGCTTCGAGCGCCTTTTCCGCCTTACTTTCCTGCGCCACGCCGATGACGGCGTTCAGGATGACGATGAGCAGGATGAGCGCCGGCTCGATAAATTCCTTTGGATCGCCCTCCACGCAGGCGATGACGAAGGAGATCACCGCCGCCAGCAGCAGGATGACGATCATCACGTCTTTGAACTGCTCGAAGAACCGCGCCGCAAGGCTCTTTTTCTTCTTTTCCCGCAGCCGGTTTTCCCCGTACTGCGCCCTGCGCGCAAGGACTTCTTCCGCGCTCAGACCGCTTTCGGCGGTTACGTTAAGATCTTTTAAAACGTCTTCCGCCTTTTTGCCGTAAGGTGTCAATTGTACAACAACCCTCCTGAAAAAAATTTTCTTTTATGATACAATACAAGCGGAAATTTGTCAACCGCGCAGGGGGTAAAGAAACGGTAAATTTTAAACAAATTACGGAAATTTACGCGCGTAAAGCGGCGCGGGGGAAATCGCGGGGCGCGTCCCGCGGCCGCCGGCGGCGCGGCAATTTTCGCCCGCGCCGTTAAAACTGCTCGAAAATCCTTGCAAAATCTTTGAAACTGTGGTAAAATAAATCGGCTATAAGAAATTCGCACCCGCGTCTTTCGGCGTTCGTTGTCCCGTAAATTTTGTGCATGCGGGATATAAGCCGTGCTTAAAAGGGCGTGGGGAGGGAAAAACGGAGGATTCAAAATGGCAGTGATTTCTATGAAGCAGTTGCTGGAAGCCGGCGTCCATTTCGGGCACCAGACCAGAAGGTGGAACCCCAAGATGAAGAAGTACATCTACGGGGAAAGAAACGGCATCCACATCATCAACCTCGAACAGACCGTCGATCTCATTGAAAACGACGCGTACAAATTCATCGTCGAATCGGTGAAAGCGGGCAAGAGCGTGCTGTTCGTCGGCACGAAAAAACAGGCGCAGGAAGCGGTGAAACAGGAAGCCGAACGCTGCGGGATGTTTTACGTCAATTCCAGATGGCTCGGCGGCACGCTTACCAATTTCAAGACCATCCGCAGCCGCGTGGACCGCTTGAACAAACTCAACAACATGGAAAAGATGGGCGAGTTCGATCTGCTTCCCAAAAAGGAAGTGATCGGGCTGAAAGCGGAACGCGACAAACTGGAAACCAATCTCGGCGGCATCAAGGAAATGCGCACGCTGCCGGGCGTGATGTTCGTCGTCGACCCCAGTCATGAGGACATCGCCGTGAAGGAAGCGCGCAAACTCAACATCCCCATCGTCGCCATCACCGATACCAACTGCGACCCCGATCTCATCGATCACGTGATTCCGGGCAACGACGACGCCATCCGCGCGGTCAAACTCATCGCGTCGGTCATCGCCAACGCCGTCATCGAAGCCAATCAGGGTGAGGAATATTCCATTCCCGAAGAACCCGCCGAAGGCGTGAACGAGGAAGAGAGCGCCAAGGCGGAAGAGGCGCAGCCCGAAGAGGAAGCCCCCGCGGCGGAAGAGACGAAAACGGAAGAATAATTTTAACGGATATAACGGAAATTGCAAGGAGGAATGACTATGTTTACAGGCAGCGATGTGGTCGCGCTCCGTCAGAAGACCGGCGCGGGAATACTGGATTGCAAAAAAGCGCTTACGGAAACCGACGGCGATATGGATAAGGCGGTGGACTATCTGAGGGAAAAAGGCATCGCCACCGCGGCGAAGAAAGCGTCGCGCATTGCGGCGGAAGGGATCGTCGCGGCGAAGATCGCCGGCAACGCCGGCGCGATGGCGGAAGTCAACTGCGAAACCGATTTCGTCGCCAAGGGCGATCAGTATAAGGAGTTCGTGGACGGCGTCGTCGACTATGTGCTCAAAAACGACGTGAAGGATATCGACGCGCTCGTGGAGGCGAAAAAGGAAGAAACCGTCGCCGCAACCGCGAAGATCGGCGAAAAAATCGCCATCCGCCGCTTTGAAAAATACGTCGCCGAAAAGGGATTGGTGGAAAGTTACATCCACATGGGCGGCAAAGTGGGCGTTCTGGTGGAGATCGAGGCGGAAAACGTTACCGACGAAGTGAAGGCGTTCGCGCACGACGTGGCGCTGCAGATCGCCGCGGCGAAGCCCCTCTACGTCAATAAGGAGGACGTGCCCGCGGAAGTGCTGGAGCACGAAAAGGAGATCCTCCGCGCGCAGGCGCTCAACGAAGGCAAGCCCGAAAAGATCATCGAAAGGATGGTGGAAGGCAGGATCGTAAAATATTACGAGGATTTCTGTCTGCTTTTCCAGAAATTCGTCAAAGATCCCGAAAAGACCATCGCGCAGGTGGAAAAGGAAGTTTCCGCGAAAGCCGGCGGCGTGAAGGTCAAACGGTTCGCGCGTTTCGAGATGGGCGAAGGCTTGGAAAAGAAATCCAACGATTTCGCGGCGGAAGTCGAAGCGCAGATGAAAAAATAATTGAATTTTACGGCAAAACACCGAAAACTGAAAAGAAACACTTTGCGTTAAGTGTTTCTTTTGGTATTCGGGCGCCGGCAAAGGAGAGGATATGTCTAAGGCGAAATACGGAAGGGTAGTGATCAAACTCTCGGGCGAGGCGCTCGCGGGCGAAGCGGGTTTCGGGCTCGATGAAAAGGTGATTTCACAGGTGGTGGATCAGATCTGCGCCGTGAAGGAAATGGGCGTGGAAATCGGCATCATCATCGGCGGGGGGAACTTCTGGCGGGGGCGCGAAGGCAAGGAAATGGACAGGACGACGGCGGACCACATGGGTATGCTCGCCACGGTCATCAATTCCCTCGCTTTGCAGGACGCGCTCGAACGGCGCGGGCTGGAAACGCGGGTGCAGACGGCGCTCACCATCACGCGGGTGGCGGAGCCGTACATTTTAAGGAAGGCGCTTTCCCATCTCGAAAAGGGGCGCATCGTCATCTTCGCGTGCGGCACGGGCAATCCGTATTTTTCCACCGATACCGGCGCGGCGCTGCGGGCGGCGGAAATCAACGCGGATATCCTTCTTCTGGCGAAGAATGTGGACGGGATCTACGATTCCGACCCCAAACGCAACCCCGCGGCGAAGAAGATCGACGAGATCACGCACATGGAATTCATCAACCGCAATTTAAAGGCGATGGACGCCACCGCGGTTACCATCTGTATGGAAAACGACATCCCCGTGCTGGCGTTCGGGCTGTTTGAAGAGAACGCCATCCGCCGCGCGGTGGCTGGCGAAAGGATCGGCACGCTGATAAAATAAACGAAAAACAAACGCTTTAGCCGTATGCGCGGGCAAAAGGCGCAAACGGGGGAATAAAGGAGGAAAGAAAATGGCATTTGAAAACGAACAGGTGGAAATGATCTTACTCGACGCGGAAGAGCGCATGGAAAAAACCGTTTCCGTGCTCAAAGCCGATTACGCGGTGCTGCGCGCGGGGCGCGCGAATCCGCACATTCTGGATAAAGTGCTCGTCGATTACTACGGCACGCCCACGCCCATCAATCAGGTGGGGAACCTTTCGGTGAGCGACGCGCGCTGCCTCGTCATCGCCCCGTGGGACAACTCCATGCTCAAAGTCATCGAAAAACAGCTGTTGGCGGAAAATCTCGGCATCACGCCGACCAACGACGGCAAGGTCATCCGCCTCGTCTTTCCGCAGCTCACCGAAGAGCGCAGAAAGGAACTCGTCAAACAGGTCAAAAAGATGGCGGAGGACGCCAAGGTGGCGGTGCGCAACGTCCGCCGCGACTGCATGGACGATCTGAAAAAACTGAAAAACAACAAGGAACTTTCCGAAGACGAACTCGCGCAGGCGGAAAAGGAGGCGGAAAAGATCGCGGCGAAAACCGTTTCCTCCATCGACGCCGCCGCCGCGGAAAAGGAAAAGGACGTTCTTTCCGTCTGATATGGAAAACATCAAAATGCCGGCGCACGTGGGCATCGTCATGGACGGCAACGGGCGCTGGGCGGAAAAACGGGGCAAAAAACGCTCTTACGGGCATAAATTCGGTTCGGAAAACGTCGACCGTATCGCCGAGCACGCCTTTTCTTCGGGGGTGAAGAGTCTCACGCTCTACGCGTTTTCTTCGGAAAACTGGGCGCGGCCGGAAGAGGAAGTGAAGGAACTGATGAAACTGCTCGCCCAATATCTGAAAAAACTGACGGCGAAGGCGGTGAAAAAGCAGATCCGCCTCAACGTGTTGGGCAGGAAGGACCGCCTTTCCGCGGAACTCGTCGCGGTCATCGACAAGTATACGGGCAAGACGGCGGCGTTCACCGAACGCAATCTCAACATCTTGGTGGATTACGGCGGGCGCGGGGAGATCGCGCACGCGGCGCGCGCCGCCGCGGCGGAGGGCGCGATTACCGAAGAAAACATCGAAAAGCACCTTTATACCGCGGGGCAGCCCCCCCTCGATCTCATCATCCGCACGGGGGGAGAGATCCGCCTTTCCAACTTTTTATTGTATCAGGCGGCGTATGCGGAACTGTATTTCACCGATGTGCTCTGGCCCGATTTCGACGAGGCGGAATTCGATAAAGCCGTGGAAAGTTTTTCCAAAAGAAAGCGCAGGTACGGGAAAATAGGATGCTGAAAAGAACGATTTCCGGCGCGGTGTTCGTCGCCCTCGTCGTCGGGTTTTTCTTTCTGAGGGAATACGTCGATTACCGGCTGTTCAACATACTCGTGTATTTTTTCTCGCTCGTCGGCACCTTCGAGGTATGGCGGGCGCTGAAAAACAGCGAAGCCTTCGGCGGCGCCTTCAAGGGCGGCGCGGGCGCGGCGGCGGGCGCGATCGTCGCGCTGTGCGCGCTGGCGTTTGTGCCGGTTACCACCTTTTTCGGGTTGGAATGGGGGAGCGTCGTCCTCGTCCTCTGCGGCGCGGGCGTCGTCCTCGCGCGGGCGTTTTCCAAAGAGGAATTCGGCTTCAACGCGGGGGCGTGCATGCTGCCCGTATTTTATCCGAACGCGCTGCTTGCGGGTATGCTCGCCGCGAATACCTACGGGGAAAACGCGCTTTTGGCGCTGCTGCTGATCTTTGTAACATCCCCCCTCGCGGATACCTTTGCGTATCTCGTCGGCAGCATGATCGGCGGCAGAAAACTCTGCCCCGCGATCAGCCCCAACAAAACGGTGTCCGGCGCGGTCGGCGGGCTCGTCGGCGGCGCGACGGGGGCGCTCGTTCTTTATTTCGTCTTCCGCCCCGAACTGCCCCTCGGCTGGCTGATCTTTCTGGCGATCGGGCTGGTTGCCGCGCTGTTTACGGAAGCGGGCGATCTGTTCGAAAGTTGGCTCAAACGCCGCGCGGGCGTCAAGGATATGGGGAAGATTATGCCGGGGCACGGCGGCGTGATGGACAGGATCGACGGCATCTCTTTCTGCGCGGTGTTCGTCGCGCTGGTGTTTTTGGCGTTATAATCCGCCGGCGGGCGGTATAAAAACCCATCAGGTTGAATATGATAAAAATAGCACTTCTCGGAAGCACGGGTTCGATCGGCGTACAGACGCTGAACATCGCCCTGCGGCATAGAGGCGAATTTGAAATCGTTTCCCTTGCCGCGGGCGGGAATGCCCGCGCTTTTTTTGAACAGATCGAAACGTTCCGTCCCCGCACCGCCGCGCTGGCGCGCGGCGCGGCGGGGATATGCCCCGCCGTCAAACGGGGGGAGGGCGGCTTTTATTACGATTACGGGAACGGCGAACGCTGCGCGCTCTTCTTCGGGGAGGACGCTTATTTGCAGGCGATCGTCGAGGAAGCGGACGTCGTCGTGGTGGCGCTCGTCGGGTTCATCGGCGTGCGCGCCGTGCTCGAAGCGATCCGGAAAAAGAAAAAGATCGCCCTCGCCAACAAGGAAAGCCTCGTCGTCGGCGGGTCGCTGGTCATTCCCGCGGCGAAGGCGGCGGGGGTGGAGATCGCGCCGATCGACAGCGAACATTCGGCGATCTGGCAGGCGCTGGGGTTCGACCGCGGCGCGGAATACGAAAAGATCATTCTGACGGCGTCGGGCGGGGCGTTCCGCGACAAAAGCGCCGCGGAACTGGAAAACGTAACCGCGGCGGAAGCGCTCAGGCACCCCAACTGGAACATGGGCGGGCGCATCACGGTGGACTGCGCCACGATGGTCAACAAGGCGTTCGAGGTGATGGAGGCGATGTGGCTGTACGGCGCGAAGGCGGAACAGGTGGAAGTCGTCGTGCACCCGCAGAGCGTCATCCATTCCATGGTGGAGATGAAAGACGGCGCCGTGCTCGCGCAGTTGGGCGCGCCGTCCATGGAAGTGCCCATACAACTGGCGCTCACCGCGCCAAGGCGGCTGGATACGGCGTGCAGAAAACTCGATTTCCAAACGCTCGGCGCGCTGACCTTTCAGCCTGTGGAAAGGGAAAAGTATCCCTGTTTTTACATCGCGCTGGAAAGCATGAAGATGGGAGACAACTACCCCTGCGCCCTGAACGCGGCGGACGAAGTCGCGGTGGGGGAATTTCTCGGGGGCAATATCCGCTTTACGGACATCGCGCGGGTGCTCGAAAAAACGTTGGAGCGCACGGCGCGCGTCGCTGTCGACGGGGAAGAAACGCTGGTGCGCGAGGATAAAAAAGCGCGCGCGCTGGCGAAAGAGATCATATCGGAGCTGAATGGAACATCAACTGCTTAGTTTCGCGGGCGTAATGCAGAATATCCTGTATGTGCTGCTGGCAATCGTCGTGCTGCTGGCGATGATCACCGTGCACGAATTCGGGCATTACGCGGCGGGCAAAATTTTCCGTTTCAAGATCGATGAATTCGCCGTCGGGTTCGGACCGAAACTCTTTTCGCGCAAAGCGAAAAGCGGGGAGGTCTTTTCGGTGCGCGCGCTGCCCCTCGGGGGGTTCTGCGCTTTCGCGGGGGAGGATGAAGACGCTGCCGAGCCCGACGCGTGCAACAACAAAAAGCCGTGGCAGAGGATCGCCGTGCTCGTTTCCGGCGCGCTGATGAATTACGTGCTCGCCCTTCTGCTCGTCGTCGCCATGTTCGCCGCCTACGGCCGGCCGGCGTACCGCGTGCAGGAACTCGCCGGCGGTTCGGCGATCGCGCGCGAACAGGCGCTTTGCGTGGACGACGTGATTTTAAGCATCAACCGCCGCAGCATCTATATGGCGACGGACATCATGAAATCCATCGACGATTTCGCCGCGGGCGACGTCGTGCCCGTAACGGTTTTGCGGAACGGGGAGAAAAAGGAACTGGAAATCGCGTTGAAGAGCGACGGCGATTTCGTCAACGTCGAGGACACTGTAACCCTGCTTAAAGCGCTCGGCTGCAAGAGCCTGTACGCCGTCAACGTGCGCAGCGGGTTTTGGGAAACGCTGGGCGGCAGTTTGGAATACTCGTTCCGCATCGCCGGCACCATCTTCACCGTGCTCGGCCAATTGCTGACGGGGCGGCTGGGTCTTTCCTCGCTTGGGGGAACGATCACCACCGTTACCGTAACCGCCAACGCCATTAAAACGGGCGGGCTCAATTATCTTTTGATGATCTCTTCGTTTATCGGGGTCAACCTCGCGGTGTTCAATCTGCTGCCCATCCCCGCGCTGGACGGCAGCCGCGTGATCTTCACCCTTATCGAATGGGCGCGCAAAAAACCGCTCAACCGAAAGGTGGAGGGGGCGATTCATTTCGCGGGGCTGCTCCTTCTCGTCGGTTTCGCCGTGCTCGTGGACGTGCTGCAATTATTTTAAAAATACAAATTAAAAATACAAAAAAACAGAGCGCGCCCGACGCAAATACATTTTGCGGCGGGCGCGTTTTCATGCCGGAGCGGAAATTATTTTTTTTCGTTGCGGAGGGCGTAGATCGCGTCGGTGGCGAGGGAAATCTCGGTAATGACGTCCCGCGCGTTGACGGGCATCAGGTAATAACTTTCCTCCTGCGTGTATAAGATCACGCTGTCGGTATAATCGTTGTTCTTGATGGGGTATTCGATGTGCACGCCGTCCTGAATTTTGGAATCGAAAAACAAATCGACGTCCTCGTCGTACACGTGCCCGATAAAGCGGAAGCCGGAATTGTCGTGGATCAGCCTGCCGTTGGGGTGGCGGTACATGTGCTTGGCGTTGGGCATGGTCTTTACCCTTACTTCGTCCTCGAAACGGTACGAGCCCTCCCGCACGCGGCGTTCCACATCCGCCTTTTCCCAGTCGAACCAGTCGGGAATATGGGAAAATTCCGTTTCGCCTTCCAGCGCTTTCAGTTCGCCGAGGGGGGTCATCTCCCACACCTTGCCGCAGGCTTTGCAGGTAAGGCGGATGCCCTCGCCCTCCATCCGGTGCGCCGTGCCGCAGTGCGGGCATTTATAGAGGATGCGGTTGAGCCCCTGCGCGCGGTAAGGCACGTCTATGATCACGTTGTTTTCCTTCTGCCATTTGAAATCGTCGTAAACGAAATTGTCCACGATCTTTTTCTGCAGTTCCTCTTCCGAAAGGTTTTTCACGTCCTCCGCGGTGCAGGTCTGCGTGATCACCGCTTCGATTTTCGGGCGCTTGTTGTAGATTTTGTGCCACTGCGGCGCGTTTACGTAACAGCCGCTCAAATGGCAGGAAACCACCGGAACGCCGAGGAACTTCGCCAGTTTGCCGAGCGTCGGCGGCAGATAGGAGGTCGCCCCCTGCAGGGAATATTTCGCTTCGGGGTACATCATCAAAATGGCGTCCTTACAGCGGGTAACGACGTATTTCATGTTTTTGAGCAGCATGAAATCCTTGATGAATTTGCGTTTGGCGATGGTGCCGATGCTGCGCATCAGCGGTTCGGTGAAGTCGTACAGCCCGTCGAGGGCGACCACGTTATAGGTGCGGTGCGGGTAATTTACGAGCATGCTCGTGGCCATATCGTAAACGGAGGCGTGGTTCGCCAGTATGAAATAGGGCGGTTTCAGCCCTTCCATACCGACGCGGCGGATGCGCACGTCCCCGCCGCGCAGCACGAATTTCGCCGCGAGATAGGCGATATGCCGCATCGGCGAAAAATAATACGGCTTTTTCACGAAGTCGAAACGCTTTACTTTGCTTTTTTTTACGGGTCTGGAGATGGTCTTCATCTTCGCGCTCCTTTTTTTCAGTATACCACATTTCCGACGAGAAAACAAGCCGAAAAAGTATAAGTCGGGATAATATACCCTATAAAATATTTTTTGGGGAAACATTTTGCCATAAAGTTGTCAAGCGGAAAAAGTTGTGCTAAAATAAAAAACGTAAAACAACTGCCGCGCCGCGGCGGAAAAAGGAGAAAAACGTATGGCTATCAAAAACGCGTATCTGAAAGAATTGCTCGCAAGAGTGGAAAAACGCAATCAGGGCGAGCCCGAATTCATACAGGCCGTTACGGAAGTGCTGATGACGCTGGAACCCGTCGTGGAAAAGCGGCCCGATCTTGTGGAAGCGGGCGTGTTGGAAAGAATCGTTGAACCGGAAAGACAGATCATTTTCCGCGTCCCTTGGGTGGACGATCGGGGGAACGTGCAGGTCAACCGCGGTTTCCGCGTGCAGTTCAACTCCGCCATCGGTCCGTACAAAGGGGGGCTCAGGCTGCATCCTTCGGTGAATTTGAGCATCATCAAATTCCTCGGGTTTGAACAGATCTTTAAAAACAGCCTCACCACGCTGCCCATGGGCGGCGGCAAGGGCGGTTCGGATTTCGACCCCAAAGGCAAATCCGACGGCGAGATCATGCGCTTCTGCCAGAGTTTTATGACGGAACTTTCCCGCCACATCGGCGCGGATTGCGACGTGCCCGCCGGCGACATCGGCACGGGCGCGCGGGAGATCGGCTATATGTTCGGGCAGTATAAGCGTTTGAGAAACGAATTTACCGGCGTGCTCACGGGCAAGGGGCTGACTTACGGCGGCTCGCTGGCGAGAACGGAGGCGACGGGTTTCGGTCTTTGCTATTTTACCGAAGAAATGCTCAAAGCCAACGGTACGTCTTTCAAAGGCAAAACGGTGGTCATCTCCGGTTCGGGCAACGTGGCGATCTATGCGGCGCAGAAGGCGACGGAATTCGGCGCGAAAGTCGTTACCATGTCCGATTCCAACGGCTATATTTACGACGCGAACGGCATCGACCTCGCCTGCGTGAAACAGATCAAGGAAGTGGAAAGAAAGCGCATCAAGGAGTACCTCGTTTACCATCCCGAAGCGAAATACGCCGAGGGCTGCAAGGGCGTATGGACGGTGAAGTGCGACATCGCGCTGCCCTGCGCCACGCAGAACGAAATCGACGGCGAGAGCGCGAAGATCTTGGTGAAGAACGGCTGCAAAGTCGTTTCGGAAGGCGCGAACATGCCCTCCACGCCGGAAGCGATCGAGGTGTATCTCGAAAACAAACTGCTCTACGGCCCCGCGAAGGCGGCGAACGCCGGCGGCGTGGCGACTTCCGGCCTCGAAATGAGCCAGAACAGCCAGCGCCTTTCTTGGACCTTCGAGGAAGTGGACGAAAAACTGCACGGCATCATGAAGAGCATCTTCAAGGCGTGTGACGACGCGGCGAAAACCTACGGCATGGAAGGCAACTACATGGCGGGCGCGAACATCGCGGGCTTTTTGAAAGTGGCGGAAGCGATGAAAGCGCAGGGCTGCGTGTGATAAAAGCGTTTCACTTAAAACGGTTGAAAGCGGTTTGCCGTCGGGCAGACCGCTTTTTGATTAAGCGGAAAAAACTGCTCGTTTTCTGCGCCGAAAATCGATCAAAACGCAAGCGAGTGGCAGTTAAATTCTTTACATACTGAGAAAAATTGTGTTATAATTAAAAAAACTGAATGATCGGTCGAAAAGAAGATGCAAAATTTCAGAACGGCAAAGGCTGCCGCGTATATCACCAATATTTCCATGTCCGCTGTTGCGACGATTTCTCCGCTGCTTTTTTCCACATTCTATACGCACTACGGAATTTCATACAGTCTGCTCGGCTTGCTCGTGCTTGTGAACTTCTGCACGCAGCTTGCCATCGATCTGATTTTTTCGTTCTATTCGCATAAGTTCAATCTCAAACTGACGATCAGGATCATGCCCGTTCTGACGGCGGTCGGGTTTGCGGTTTATGCCACGCTGCCGATGCTCTTTCCGCAGGCGGCATATTGGGGACTTGTGGCGGGAACGATGATTTTTGCCCTTTCCGGCGGTCTGGCGGAAGTTCTCATCAGTCCGCTGATCGCCGCGATGCCTTCCGAACATCCGGAACGGGAAATGAGCAAACTTCACTCCGTGTACGCATGGGGCGTCGTTGCGATCGTATTGGCGAGCAGCGGAATCCTGTATCTGATCGGAAAGGAAAATTGGTATTGGCTGGCGTTGGGACTGACGGCGATCCCCGTTGTGGCGGCGGGATTGTTTTTTTTCGCGCCCATGCCCGAAATGGAAACTCCGCAAAAGACGTCCGGCGCGGTGAAGCTGTTTACGGATAAATCCCTGATTCTCTGTATTTTATGTATTTTCTTCGGGGGAGCAAGCGAAAACATCATGTCGCAATGGTGTTCCGGATATCTGGAACAGGCGCTCGGGATTTCCAAACTTCTGGGGGATATTTTCGGCGTGGCAATGTTCGCGTTCATGCTCGGACTCGGAAGAACGATTTACGCGCTTTGCGGTAAGAGCATCTACCGCTTTCTCATTGCGGGAGCCTGCGGCGCGATCGTGTGTTATGTGGTTGCGGCGGTAACGTCTCTGCCCGTTCTCGGATTGATTGCCTGTGCGCTTACGGGATTCTGTACGTCGATGCTCTGGCCGGGCAGCCTGATTGCAACTTCCGATTTTTTCCCGCACGCCAATGTGGCTGTTTTTGCGCTTATGGCGGCCGGAGGGGATCTCGGTGCCTCCGTCGGCCCGCAGCTCATCGGACTGATTGCGGACGCGATCATCCTGAACCCCGACGCGGCGGGTCTTGCCTCGTCGCTTCAGCTTACCGTCGAGCAACTCGGCATGAAAGCCGGCGTTTTGTTCGCCGCAATCTTTCCCGTTTTGGCGGCGGTGTGTTTCGGAATCCTTTATAAATTGTCAAAAAAGAAAAAAGCGGTACTGCTGAACGGAACGGAAAGCAAACTGCAATAATTTCGGCACAAACCTTTGCGGGTAAGACCCCGTCGGATCAACGATGCAATGATGAAGGGGGCGAAGTTTCAAAACTTCGCCCCCTTGGTTGTTGT
>CALVUL010000019.1 GCA_944363555.1 uncultured Clostridia bacterium | reverse complement strand
TTCAATGCGATCATCGCAGAATCTCCTTTAATTTTTCTCTCCGCTCGGCGAGCGCGGCGCGGGAATCTTCCTTCATCGGCACGGCGAGATAGCCGTCGACGGCGGTAAGTTCCCCTTTGATTTTATCCAAAAACGCCTGCGGGCGTTCGGCGAGGTTGGTCCTGCCGAAAAAAAGCTCCTCCTCCGTGAGGCGGTCCTCCCCCCGCTCCGCGACGACGACGTCGTAAAACTTTCCGTCCCGAAACGTTACGTCCTCTGCGATCCTGTACCCCGCGGATACGAGATATTTCCTCAGCGCCGGCGCGTTCTTCATCGGCTGCAGCACCAGCCTTTCGGGCTTTTGCGCCGCCGCGGAAAGGATCTTCACGATCTCCTCGCCCCCCATGCCGGCGATCATCGCTTCGTCCACTTGCTCGGCGATGCGGGAAAAGCCGTCGCAGACGACGCTTTTCACCCGCCCCGCGGCGATGTAAGGCTGCAGCAGTTTTTCCGCTTTTTCAAGGCATTTTTCGCTGATATCCGTTATGTATACGGTTTCCGCCAGCCCGCTTTCCGCCGCGCGCAGGGCGATATAGCCGTGGTCGCAGCCGATATCCGCAAAGACTTTCGCGGGGCGCAGGCGGGCGAAAAGCTGCGCGATGCGCTCCGTCATCAGTCGAGGAAATCCTTGAGCCGTTTGCTGCGGCTGGGGTGGCGCAGTTTTCTGAGCGCCTTCGCCTCGATCTGGCGGATGCGCTCACGGGTAACGTTGAATTCCTTGCCCACTTCTTCGAGTGTTCTGGGGCGGCCGTCGTCGATGCCGTAGCGCAGGCGGAGCACCTTTTCCTCGCGCGGGGTAAGGGTGTCGAGAACGCCCAGAAGCTGTTCTTTCAGGATGGTGGTGGCGACGGCGTCGGAAGGCGTGGCGCTGCCTTCGTCCTCGATAAAGTCGCCGAGGTGGGAATCCTCCTCCTCGCCGATAGGGGTTTCGAGGGAAACGGGATCCTGCGCGATCTTCTGGATCTCCCTTACGCGGTCCTCGGAAATCCCCATTTCGCGGGCGATCTCCTCCGGCGTCGGCTCCCGCCCCAGTTCCTGCAGCAGACGGCGGGAAACGCGGATCTGCTTGTTGATGGTTTCCACCATGTGCACGGGAATGCGGATGGTGCGCGCCTGATCGGCGATGGCGCGGGTGATCGCCTGCTTGATCCACCACGTTGCGTAGGTGGAAAATTTAAAGCCCTTCTGGTAATCGAATTTTTCCACCGCCTTCATCAGCCCGAGATTGCCTTCCTGAATGAGGTCGAGGAAAAGCATCCCTCTGCCCATATAGCGTTTGGCGATGGAAACCACCAGCCTTAAATTCGCCTCGGAAAGCAGTTTTTTCGCCTCTTCGTCCCCGTCCATCATCTTGCGGGCGAGTTCCGTTTCGTCCTCCGGCGAAAGGAGGGGCACCTTGCCGATGTCCTTTAAATACATCTTGACGGGATCGTCCATGCTGATCTCTTTGAGCAGCTGGTCGTAAAGTTCCTTGTCCCGTTCAAATTCGTTGATGACCTGTATGTTCGCCTTGTCGAGCCTGATATACACGTCCTCGATCTCCTGCGGGGTCGCGTCGATCTTGTCCAGCCGTTCAAGAAGCTGTTCCAGACTCACGCTGCCTTTCATTTTGTTTTCCGCGATGATCTCGTTTACGACTTCGTCGAATTTGCCTTCCATTGCTTCTCCTTTGTTCTTATAATCTGTTGAGCGCCGATATGCCGTCCATCAGCCGCTTGGTCAGTTCCTTGCGGCGGGCGATATCGCTCTCCTCTTCGCATAATTTCGTAAGGGCGTCGATCTCCTTTTCGAGGGCGCTGCGTTTGAGCGTCTTTACGCAGTCTTCGAAATAGCGCGCCTCGTCAAAATCCCTGCGCTCGGTCAGTTCCAGCGCCAGCACGGCGGAAAGTTCGCCCTGATCTTCCCCTTCCACCACGTCGTAGAGCACGTTGGGTTTCGGGGGTTTTCCCTCCTTCGCGCACTCCGAAAGATAGCGGGCGATCTCCGCGTGCACGGGGTGGGAAAAACGCAGTTCGCCCACGTCGAACCCCGCCGCGTATTTTTTGGAAAAGAGCAGGCTCGCCAGCACGTAACGCTCCGCCTGTAAATTCTTTTCCTTCGCCTCGATGGGTGCGGCGTCGATCTTCGCGGGCTGCGGTTCCTCCGCGTTTTCCAGATCGCGTTTGAGCGATTCGTAGGTGATGCCCGTCATCGAGCGGATCTCTTTTAAAAGATCTTCCCGCTCCGCGGCGGAAGGGCTTTCGCGCACCACCTTCATCGACTCCGCCACGAATCTGCGTTTGCCTTCCGCGTCGCTGACGTCGTAGGTGCGTTTGAGCACGTCCAATTTAAAATCGATGAGGGGTTTCGCCTCTTCGAGGAGTTTTTCGTACGCCTCCCTGCCCTGCTTTTGCACGACGTCGTCGGGATCGAGCCCGTCGGGCAGGGTTACGACCTTGACGTTGAGCCCCTCGTCCTTGAGGATCTCCAGCCCCCGCACCGCCGCTTTCTGACCGGCGAAATCGCCGTCGTAACTGATGAGAACGGTATCGGTATAGCGTTTTAAAAGCCGCGCCTGATCCTTCGTGAGCGACGTGCCCATGCTCGCCACCGTGTTTTCAAAGCCCGCCGCCACCAGAGAAACGACGTCCATATGCCCTTCCACCATGATGGCGTAACGCACGCCCTCGGCGTTTTTCAGTTTTTTCAGATTGTTGATGTTGAACAGCGTGCTCCCCTTCGAGAACACCGCCGTTTCGCGGGTATTGACGTACTTGGCGAACCCTTTGTCCTCCAAGATCCGCCCGCAGAACGCCACCACCTGATTCATCTGGTTGATGACGGGGATGATCAGCCTGCCGCCGAGGGCGTCGTAATACCGCCCGTTCTTTTCGCCGACGACGCCGGCATCCGCCATATCCTCGTAGGAAAAGCCCTTTTCTTTCAGATACGTCGGCAGGGAACGGAAATCGGGGGACGCGCCGATGCCGAATTTCTTCACCGTTTCGGCGTTCACCCCGCGTTTGGCGAGGTAATCGAGGAACTTTTCCGCGCCTTCGCCCCGCCTTAAACAATCGTAATAAAAGTGCGCGGCGGCTTTCAGAACGGCGTAAAGCCGTTCCTTTTTTTCCTTCACGCGCCGCACGTTTTCGTCGTTTTCCCCGCGCTCGGGCAGCGTGATGCCGGCTTTCTGCGCGAGCAGTTTCACCGCGTCGCCGAAATCCAGCCCTTCGATCTCCATGACGAAACTGATCACGTCCCCGCTCTTGTGGCAGCCGAAGCAGTAGTAGAAATTATCCGTGCCGTTCACGCAGAAAGACGGCGTCTTTTCGTGGTGAAACGGGCACCTGCCCCAGAAACTGCGCCCGCGCTGTTCCAGCGGCATATACGACGAGATCACCGACACGAGATCGTTTTTGCTTTTGATTTCGTCGATCGTCTTTTCGTCGTAACCCCTCATTCTTCCTCCTGCGGCCGGTTTTTATCAGTATTCCTCTTTTTTTTCGTATTCATACTGTTTCTGTACACCACGAAGGTGCAGAACAAAAATTCCGTGACCATGTTCAAAAGCATGGTGAGCGCTTCCACCAGAAAATCGTTCCACCCGTAATCGTTGACGAGCGACTGCCCCCACCACAGCGTGAGGGGCGTGAACACGCAGTAATAGCCCAGCACTTTGAGCATCGCCGCCGGCACGTTCGCCGCCGATTTGAAGGTAAATTCCCGATTGAGCGTGAAATTCCACAGCACCGACAGCACGAGCGATACGAGATATTTCAGCCAGTGCAGTTCGTCGGCGGGCAGCAAGAGATCCAAAAGGGCGAACGACCCCATCTGAATGACCCCCGCGGACGCCGAAAACGCCACGAATTTCACCGCCTGCACGAAACGCTCTTTTTTGGTGATGACGGGTTTTTCCTTTCCCGTTTCCTTTTCTGCCGCCGCAGCCTGTTTTTCTATATCCATATAAATACGAAAACCCCCGCCGCGATCTGCGCCGCCGCCAGCAGCGGGAACAGGACCGCGAATTTCAAATGTTTCGTTTTGTGGCGGAAAACATACATCCCCGCCGTTCCGCCGACCGCCCCGAAAAGCAGGGCGGGGAGAAAGAGCGCGCGCTCCGATATGCGCCATTCCCCTTTTTCCGCGCGGCGTTTATCCGCCCCCATCAAAGAAAACGCCGCAAAATTGACGAAGACGAGATACGCCGCGAAGAGAATATCGTAAACGCCCATCACAGCCCCCAGCTTTTGGGGATAAAGATGTTGTCGTATACGTAATAAGCGTATTTGTCGGACATCGAGGAGATATAATCGCAGATGCTCTTATCCACCCCGTATTTATAGGCGATCCCGATGTAGAAGGGGGGCAGTTTATCGGGATGCGCGGCGAAATATTCGTACATCCCCGCGAGCATGCGCTCCGCCTTTTCTTCCTCCGCCATCGCCGCTTTGGAAAAATACACTTTAGAAAACATAAATTCCCGTAAGATCTTGGTCGCCTCGAAAACCTCCGGCTCCATTTCCACCCGCGGCTTGTTCTCGCTGGCGCGGTAGATGGAAAAGATCATCGAATTGATGCGCTCGCGCGAGGTGCCGCCCAATACCTTGACCGCTTCTTTCGGCAGATCTTCCGGCGCGATCAGCCCGCCGTGAATGGCGTCGTCTATATCGTGGTTGATGTACGCGATCCAATCGGATATGGAAACGGCGCGCCCTTCCAGCGTTTGCGGCTTTAAGGAAACCTTGTGGTTGAGGATGCCGTCGCGCACTTCCGCGGTGAGGTTCAGCCCGTTCCCGTCGTTTTCCAGAAAATCGATTACCCGAAGGCTCTGTTCGTTGTGCTTGAACCCGTAGGGCGAAAGCTTGTCCAAAACCCGCTCGCCGCTGTGGCCGAAAGGCGTGTGCCCCAGATCGTGCCCGAGGGCGATCGCCTCCGTCAGATCCTCGTTCAGGCTCAGCGCGCGCGCGATGCTGCGGGCGATCTGCGTAACGTCTATGGTGTGGGTGAGGCGGGTGCGGTAGTTATCCCCTTCCGGACAGAAAAACACCTGCGTTTTGTTTTTCAGCCGGCGGAAGGATTTGCAGTGGATGATCCTGTCGCGGTCGCGCTGAAATTCCGTGCGCATGGGGCACGGCGTTTCCTCCCTTTCACGCCCCGCGGTATCCGCGGATTTTTTGGCGTAAGGGGAAAGAAACATCTCTTCGATCCGCAATGTTTTTTCTCTCATAAAAATCGCCCTTCGTAACAGTTTCCATTAAAGTATTCGCCGTCGGCGCGAAAAACCCTTTTTTTAAACGAAATTATTTCAAAATCGGGGAAATTTTTCTAAATTCCTTGCCATTTTCCCTCCGGTTGTGATACTATATTGAAGAAATGAAACCGCTCGGAAACGATTGGGACGAAATCCTCCGCGACGACTTCGCCGCCCCCTCTTATCTGAAACTGAGGGAATTTCTGAAAGAAGAATATGCTTCGCGGTGGATCTTCCCCCCGATGAACGACATCTACAACTGTTTCCGCTTGACCCCCTTTTCGGCGGTGAAAGCGGTGATCTTGGGGCAGGATCCCTACCACAATCCCGGGCAGGCGATGGGGCTTTCCTTTTCCGTGCCGGAAGGCGTGCAGCCGCCGCCATCCCTCGTCAACATCTACAAGGAGTTGCAGGACGAGTTGGGCATCCCCCCCGCGCAAAGCGGCGATCTGACGAAGTGGGCGCGCCGCGGCGTGCTGCTCTTAAACACCGCGCTGACCGTGCGGGCGTACAGCGCGAATTCCCACCGCGGGCGGGGCTGGGAAATTTTTACCGACAGCGTGATCAAAAAACTTTCCGACGGCAGGGAAAATCTCGTGTTCTTCCTCTGGGGGGGCAACGCGCGCGGCAAAAAGAGCCTGATCGACGGAAAAAAACACCTCGTTTTGGAATGCGCCCACCCCAGCCCCCTTTCGGCGTTCGCCGGATTTTTCGGGTGCGGCCACTTCAAAAAATGCAATGAATATCTCGCGGCGCACGGCATCGAGCCCATCGACTGGGATCTGAACGACTGACGCGCGGCGCAAAAGGCGGATTATGAAATATATCGTGATTCTGGGCGACGGCATGGCGGATTACCCCGTCGGCGCCCTCGGCGGAAAAACGCCTTTGGAAAAGGCGCACAAACCGAATATCGACGCGCTTGCCCGCGTTTCGGAAACAGGGCTTTGCAAGACCATACCCGACGGCATGAAACCCGGCAGCGACGTGGCGAACCTTTCCGTGCTCGGCTACGACCCCGCGCGTTATTATACGGGGCGCTCCCCCCTCGAAGCGGCGAGCATCGGCATCGCGCTCAAAGACACCGATCTGACGCTCCGCGCCAACCTCGTTACCCTTTCCGGCGGCGACGCGTACGAAACGATGACGATGGAGGATTATTCCGCGGGGGAAATTTCCACCGCGGAGGCGAAGACCCTCGTAAACTGCCTTGCGGAACGCCTCGGAAACGAAACGCTGAAATTATATGCGGGCGTGAGTTACCGGCACTGCCTCGTCGTGGAAAACGGGAAAAACGACGCCGAATTCACCCCCCCGCACGACATTTCCGGCAGAAAAATCGCAGGGTATCTGCCCAAGGGCGCGGGCGGGGCGTTCTACCTCGATCTGATGAAACGCTCTTACGAACTGCTCAAAGACCACCCCGTGAACGTGAAACGGATCAAGGAAGGCAAACGCCCCGCAACGTCGCTGTGGTTCTGGGGCGCGGGAAGAAAGCCGGCGCTCGACGCTTTCGAGGAAAAATTCGGCAAAAAAGGCACGATGATCTCCGCCGTGGATCTGCTAAAAGGCATCGGCAAACTGACGGGGATGAACGTGCCCGACGTGGCGGGCGCGACGGGCAATTACGATACCGATTACGGCGGAAAGGCGCGCGCGGCGCTGCGGGCGCTTGACGGCGGTTCGGATTTTTGTTACATCCACATCGAAGCGCCCGACGAATGCGGGCACCAAGGCGATCTGGCGCATAAAATCTTTTCCATCGAACAGATCGACGAAAAAGTCGTCGGATTTTTGAAAAGGGAACTCGACAAACGCGGCGAAGCGTATTCCCTGCTCGTCATGCCCGACCACCCCACGCCCGTTGCGGTGAAAACGCACGTTGCCGACCCCGTGCCCTATCTGCTGTACCGCAGCGACGAAGAAAAAAGCGGCGCGGCGGAGTACAGCGAGCGCGCGGCAAAAAAGAGCGGTATCTTCGTACCGCGGGGCTGCGAACTGATGGAAAGGTTTCTGAACGCGCCCGTGGAAAAACGATAGAAAAAATACGGCGTACAAACGATCGAAAACGTATAAAGACGCTTATAAAGAGCGCGGCGCACGTTGAACGTGCGCCGCTGCTTTTTTGATTTACAACTCCGAATCGGAAAACCCGCCGATCTGCATCCCGATTTTTACGCCGATGAGAAGGCAGTCCTCATTGAAAACGGCGTTTTTCAGATCGAAATAATCTTCCGCAGCCATAAGCAGTTTCCGCAAAAGTTCGCCGTCCTCTTCGCTCAATCGGGAGGAAAACTCGGCGTGCAGCCGTTCGTAATCCGCGCGGTTTTGCCTGACTCCGTCGTCCGTTTCCGCGTCGAGCGGGTGCAAACGGCGATAACCGAGATACA
>CALVUL010000018.1 GCA_944363555.1 uncultured Clostridia bacterium | reverse complement strand
TATGCCGCGGAAAAGGGGATTGCAATCGATATCGACGCCGTGCTCGGCACCTTTTACGAACGGCTCTATATCGGCACGCAAGCCTATGACGGCGCCGCGAATCTCGATGCGGTGCGCGAGGAGATGCTCTCCATGCTCGCGGGCGACCTCGATGAGGGCGTTCTCGTTACGGATGTGGAAAAAAGCGGCGATTCGGCAACAGTAACGCTGTATGCGGAAGGAGATTTCGTTCCCGCCGCCGCAACTGCGGAAAAAGACGGGAAAACATATACCGTTTCCCTGTCCCTTTCCGCAGCCGAAAACTATATTGAAGGCATGCTGGACGGCGAAAGCGTGAAACTCTTTATCGCCCGCGGCTCCGTGATCTACGCGCCGGAAACGGCGGAAGGCGTTGCGGTGACGGAAGGCGGCGCAGCCGTCTTTGCGGAAGGGGAGCTTTCCCTCACGATTGCAGGCAGACACACGGGAGACACCGTGGAGGACGCACTCTTTATCCCCAAAGCGGAGATCCCGTTCACCGTAGCGGGGGAAACTTCCCTCGATCTCGGCGACGCGCGCACGCTGACCGTATATCTTCGCAACGAAAGCGGGAGGGACGTCAAGATCTGGCTGTATCTCACTTCCGCTTCGGGCAGACATCAGGTCAGGGAACTTCTCCTGCCGCAGGGCGGCGGGGCGATCCCCGTGCTCATCCGCGCGGACCTCGAAGACTGGGCTGACCTCGGCGCGGTTACGGGGATCGTCGTGGAAACGGATAACGCCGCCGTGGACGGCGCCGCGCTCGACGCGGAGCTCGCGTTTGTCGGCGTGAAAATCGGTTTATGAAAAACTGCAGAGTATCGTATGCCGCCGCGTGGGAAAAGACCCGTGCGGACGAAGAAGGCTTTCCCGCGCCGCCGCAGCTGTGCGCCGCCGTCGGCGGGCACGACGGGGCGCGCGTGATCTTGCGCCCCTTTGAAGACGGCGAATTTTCCGTCGAACAGACGGGCGGACCGGCTGCAGAACTCTATATCGAAAACTACGCGGAAGTAACGCGGCCGACGCGCAACAACCGCTACATCCACCCGCTGGGGTTTTATCCCGACGCGCTCATCCCCGTAAAGTACGCAAAGCAAGCGGGGGCGCGCCGCCTCGAAAAGGGGAAAAGCAGTTCCTTTTACATCGATTTTCGCGCGGAGCGCGCGGGGGAAGGGGAACTTGCGTTTCTGGTAAAAGCCTGCGGCGGAGAGGAAACGATCCGCATTCCCTATACGGTCTATCCCGTCTCGGCGGAAAAAGCGAGCATGCAGACGCTGTTTCTGGTCCGCAAGGGACTGATCGCGGACGGGGAGGGTTATTGCGATACCGCCCTGTACAGAAAATACTTTGAATTTCTGCTCGGTTACAGGATCAACGCCTATTCCCTTCCCCTTGAAACGAAGGACCCGCGCGAACTCGCCGACGAGGCGGAACGGTATTTCGATCACCCGTTTTTCAGGGGCTACGGGCTGACCTCGGGCGTGCGCGGGGGCGGCGGGATCTTCGATACGGAACTTTTAAAAAGACAGATCCTCGAACTCGCTTCCCGCAGCCGCCCCGGGCGCAACCTGCTGGAAAAGGCGCTGATCAAACACGGGGACGAGCCGGATTATGTCGGCAACACGGCTCAACTTATCGCGGAAGAGGAGAAGGTCCTCGCGGCGCTCAAAAGCGCGGCGGAGGAGATCGGGCGGGGGGACTTTGCCGAGTTTAAGAAGATCGCCGGTTGGCGCGTCTCGGTAGAGCGGATGAAACTCATCGTGCCCATAGCGCTGAGAAAGACCGTGCCGGAGGCGCTGCTCGAGCCGGAAGGCGATGCGGCGAAACTCTTATCGCTCGTCAATACGTGGTGTTTTAAGCCGGACGTTTACGATACGGATATGCGGCACGTCGCGCTGCGGCTGCGCGAAAAACTGCGCCCCGATCGGGCGGCGTGGTGGTACACCTGCAACGACCCCGTGTATCCCTATCCGAGTTACCATATCGACGACAATCTTCTGGGCGCGCGGCTGATGAGCTGGATGCAGCGGCGGGAGGGCGTCGAGGGCAATTTAATGTGGTCGCCCGTGGCGTTCACGAACAAGTGCCGCCCGCTGTGGACGACGAAACTCGGCGTACCCTACCGCAACGGCGGCGCGGGCGCGCCCGCGGGGGAGGGATTCCTCGTTTATCCCGGGCGGATCATCGGGTGCGACGGACCTTTCCCGTCGCTCAGGCTGATGAACATACGCGACGGCATGGAAGAATACGAACTCCTCGGCGCCTATACGGAAAAATACGGCGCGCAGGAGGCGGAAAACCTGTACCGACGCGTGCTTTACGGCACGAAATATTACGAGGACGGCGGTTTCGGCGCGGCGCGCCGCGCTCTGCTCGAAGGGCTGGCGGGCGATCTGCAGCCGCTGCCGCGGCAAAACTACGCCGCGCTGTGCGATCTAACGGAAAAATGCACGCCCTATCTGGACGTTTCCGAAGGGGCGGAGGTGTCGTTCGGCGGCGGGATGAAAACGGAACTCGTAAAACCGGAAACCGAGCCGGACGTTCAGTTCATCGCGGGCGCGGCGATCGGATGCGGCGCGTGGGGCGGTCCCTTGGACATCACGGGGAAGATCCTGCGCGTAACGCTGGAAAACGCGGGGGAAGAGCCTTTCGGCGTGCTCGTCGCACTCTACGGAAAGCGTTCCTATCTGCCCGCTTTCGAAGCCCTGCTGTTTCCCGGGGAAAGTTCGTTCGAGATCTTCGGCTACGGCATGGATTGGTCGGAAAAAAGCAGCATCGCCGCGATCGGCGTGCAGGCGGACGGAAATAAATTGCGAAAATTTTCCGTCATATTGAAAAAGATCGAGATTACTGACGATACAAGGGAGGTAAATCATGAGGAGTAAATGGTTATGTCTGTTTACGGCGGCGTTGTCCGCGTGCCTGATTTTTGCGGCATGCAACGACGATAAACCCGATCCGCAGGGAGCAACGGAAACGCTGATCCACAGTTTTGAAAGCTGGGAAGAGGCGCGCGATTACACTTACGAAGGCTGGTTCGGCAAAGTGGAAACCAACACCGACCCCGCCTATATCACGGAAGGGAAAGGTTCGCTGAAAGTATATCCTTACGGGGATCTCGATAAAGACACTTCCTATCCCTTCATCAGCGTGAATACCGACGGGCTGAACGTGGCGACAAACAACTTTTCGTCTTTCAAGGCGATCAGTTTAGACGTGTTCAACCCCAACGACGTGCCCGTGAAAGTGCGCCTTTCGCTGTACGTAACGGCGCAGTCCGTGGCGATGACCGTGCCGCGGGATTATACCCTTCCCGCGGGGGAATGGTCGCGCCTCGATTACGATCTGAGCGACGGCGGGATGCGCTACGCCTTCGACAGCCTCGATCAGGTCAATTCCGTGTGCATACAGTTTCTGAACAAGCGCACGAAGGAAGAGGAAGTCAAACCCCTTTATCTCGACAACCTCAGGGGCGTAAACGGGGAATGCGCAACTTACGTTCCCTCTTCTGAAACGTTTGGGTTCGAACAGGAGGGGGACGTAAACGCCCTCAGTTACTATAACAGCGAGGATTATCCCTTCTTCTCCTTTGTGGGGGAATGGAACAGCGATCCCAAATACGTCAGGGAAGGAACGCATTCGTTGAAACTCACGCTCGTGCAGAGTTCCGTCGATTACAACAATTACGCTTCCGTCATCTTCAACCAGACGATGATTCGCCAGATCGCTTTCGAGCACGGGCTCACCTTCGATATTTACAGCGAGTGCGAGGCGATGTCCACCATGGAAGTCATCTATTCCGTGGGCAGCACCGCGCCGGTAACGGTTACGCAGAAACTTGGCAAGGGCTGGAATACCTTCAAGATGGTAAACGACATCTCCAACGCGACCACGCTGCAGATCCGTTTCCCCAACGAATTCAAGGAAAGCAACTACAACCTGCCGAAAGTATACTATATCGATAACATCCGCGAAAACGTGTTCTACGAAACGGAAGGCGCGGCGACGCGGTATCAGTCCTCCGAAGGTTTCGATCTCGATCTGCTGTTTGCGGGCGTAACGCTCGACGGCGAGCCGTACACCGATTACCGCGTGTACGACGCGGACGATAACGAGATCGCCGTCGAAGACGGTTTCGTAAACCTCGCCGCGGGCGAACGCGCCACGGTGCAGCTTTACCGCGACGGCGTCCCCGCGTACGAAACCATCACCCTTGCGGGCGTGAAAGGGACGGGCAGCGGCGAAGCGGTGCTCACCGACTGGACGGACGCGACCATCTTTGCAAGCGGCACCCGCGTGACGGCGGAAAATCCCGACGGCGAGGAAGAGGAGATGTTCAAACTCGCCATCGAAGAGGGCAACCCCACCAAACCGGAAGCGGCGCTCGCCTCTTACAACGAATCCTTTACCAAGATCATGTTCTCGGTGCGCTTCTCCGATAAATTCTGGCGCCCGGGCCCCGACGAGAGCGACGACGGCACCGATCAGTCCGGACCTATGGGCTTCCGCGGCGTATCGACGTCCATCTACGACAATCTGCCCGTGATCAGCGCGGTCTATTCGGGAACGAACGAATCGGTCGGCACGGGGAACAACAACTTCGGCGGGTTCTGGATCGCCAACCGCGACGTGGGTAGCAAATGGATCGACGTAACCATCGATTTCTCCTACTGCAGCAAAGCCGATACGGCGGGCATCTCGGTATGGTTCGGCAATTTCCACGCCCCCGGGCACGAGATCACCGCGCAGCCCGCGGGGACGGAGTCGTATATCCTCCTCACGGATATCGTTTATCTCTACGATTACGAAGCGCCGGTCTTTACGGCGCCGGAACCGGAAAGCGTCGGCCGCTATGAATTCGTGCCTCTTTCCTTCCCCGAAACGGAAGAGCCCTCCGAATGCATGAAACAGATCGTCGCCGTCGCGCCCGACGGCAGCGCGCAGATCGTCGACGGCACGCTTTATACCGAACAGGCGGGGGAATACACCATCTATTATCGGGCGGTGGACGAAGCCGGCAACTTCAACATTCAGGCGGTAACGCTCACCGTAAACGACCGTTCGGGCATCTATGTTTCCGAAGATTGGAGCAAAGAGGAAATCTATTCCGGTTACGAGTTTACCCCCATCGCCGCGCACGCGGTGGATGCGGCGGGCAACGATATGTCTTCCGACGTCGAATGGCGGATCCTGTATGACGGCGACGCCGTGGCGAGTTCGGCGGATGGTTCTTCCGTTACGCTTGAAAACAGCGGCACGCACACCATCGTTTATTCCTGCGGCGATCTCGAGGAACTCCGCATCGATTTCGAGGTCAAGACCTTTACGTTCGAACTGATCGGCGGATCCTTGTCGGATTACCTTGCGCCGAACGAGGAATTCGAGATCCTCGCGGCAACGGCGCTGGGGCTCAACGGCGAAACGGTGATCGCGCCCGTTCCGTGGACGCTCAAAAACGCCGCGGGCGATACGGTCGCGGAAGGCGCCGCGGCGGAGAAAGTCTCCCTTTCCGCGGGGGAATACACCCTTGAATACCGCGCGGAAAAGACCGGTTTCGGCACGGCGGTGATGACTTCGGAAATCCACGTCGCCGAGCCGCAGAAGGAAGGCACGCTTTCGTGGAACGAAACGGCGCTCGCCGGCTCCGTTGCCGCGGAGGACGGCATGGGCGGCGCTTATCTCCCCGTGATCGAGGAGATCGAACTGGACGACGTAACGGGCGTGGAACTTTCCGTACCCGTCGGCAATATGGCGCCGGTGTTCCGCCTGAGGAACGACAACGCCTTTGCCGTCGATGAAAACACCCTGATCACCTTCAAGGTGCGCGCTTCCGATAACTTTATCGCCACGAGCGGCGGGCTGTTCATTTCCTTTACGGGCGCATCCGCGGCGGAGGCGAACGGCGGCGCACGCCTTACGGACAGGGAAGGCAACGTCATCGCCCATATCTTCATCAACGGGGCGGATAAAGCCAACAACGGCAATCAGCTTGTGAGAGACCGCGCCGTCTACGGCGAAAATCAGGGCGGATACCTGCTCAACACCACGAGCGCGAGCAAGGGCTGGACGACGGTCGTCATCTCCTTCGACGGGGTTGAAAATCCCTCTCTGGAAGGGCTGGTCATCGCCTACGCCAACCGCAGCTGGATCGTGGACGAGGCGTATAAGGCGACTTCGATGTATATTTCCGATTTCGAGGTGAGCACCTTCACCCCGACGTTGCAGGCGGACGCGCACGACGGCAGATATTTCGTCGGCGAAGAGATGGCGATCAATCCGGCGTTTTACGAAACCTACACGGGCGCCGTGGTTACGGAAGGCGTTTCCTGCTCCGTGTGGTTCGATAACGAAAAGGTGGCGGAAGGCTTTGCCTTCACCCCCGAAAAGGTAGGCGAATACACCGTAAAATATACCGCCGTCTACTGCGGCGTAACCATGACGGCGGAAAGTTCGTTCACGGCGGAAACTTGGCAGCCCACGATCCTCACGGACGGCGCGATCCCCGCGTCGGTGCGCTGGGAAGGCTCCGCCGGCGGAAAACTTGCCGTCCCCGCGGCGTACGCTTACGGGGCGGACGGCGAAACGGTGCAGTGGGAAGACGTTGCTTGGGCGCTGAAAGCGGACGGCGGGGAGGAAATCCTCGCGCAGGGCACGGGCGCGGGCAGTTATACCTTTACCGCGGGCGGCATTTACATACTGACCTATATGCTGGAGTATCAGGGCGCGGCGGTCGAAAAGACATTTATCATCGACGCGTACGCTTACAATACGGCGGCGGGCGGCACGCTTTCTTGGAACGAAACGACGATAAGCGGCACGCTCTCCGTTAAGGACGGCAAAGACAAAGGCGCGAGCGTAAGCGCGGCGGAAGGCGAATACGAAGGCGTGCACGGGATGAATTTCACGGTTTCCGCGGTGGCGGAAAATGGGGTGAGTTCGCCGGTGATGACGTTCCTGAATTCCGACAAATTCGCGCTGACGCAAAATTCCGTGGTAACCTTCAGGATCAGGGTGCCGGACGAAACGCTGCTCCGCAGCGACGGCGCGGGCGTGTTCATCACGTGGGATCGGGCGAAGGATATGACCATCCAGAATGCAAACGCACCCTTTGCGGCGGAAGGTTTGGGAACGATCGCCGTGGATAACCCGCTGTATGAAGGCTGGGGCACGGCGGGCATGCTCGTGCGTTCGAGGGCGGTGGACGGCGCGGCGCGCCACGGTCTGCTGCTGCAGGGCGAAGGCGGCGACGGCACGCACGGCGACGCGCAGTGGGTAACGGTAACCGTTACCTTCGAGGGAGTGGAGGACCCCTCCCTCGAAGGGCTGATGATCTCCTTTGCGGATGAAAACTGGAAGGTCGCGGCGGTCCACGTGCCCATCACGCTGTTCATTTCCGATTTCACGGTAACGGAAAGCGGCAATTAAGCGCTTTACGCAAAGCGTAAACCTTTTCCCGCGGCAGTTCTGCCGCGGGAAAAGGCGGTTTTGCGAGCGGAATATATTCTATGGAGGAAGTGGTATGAAA
This sequence comes from uncultured Clostridia bacterium, assembly GCA_944363555.1. Lineage (GTDB taxonomy): Bacteria > Bacillota > Clostridia > Christensenellales > Borkfalkiaceae > UMGS775. The sequence continues at coordinate 1,314 of CALVUL010000018.1, read as the reverse complement.
CAAGAGTACAGGCAGCCGGAAATACGCGTTATGCTGTTTCCCGCGCAGACGGACGTGATCTTGGGTTCGCCGGCAACGACGGACGATCCGTTCATTTCGGACCGTTACGACTGGTCTTTTTTGCAGAGTTTGGAGGGCGATAAATGATGGCGGCGGTAAGAAAGAAAAGATGGACAGCCCTTTTTGCGGCGGTCGCGGCAGCGGCGTTTGTCGCCGCGATGGCGTGCGCCGGCGCGTTCGGCGCGGCGGCGGAAGGTTCCCCGCTGACGATGCGCGAAGGCGCGTCGGTCCGCCTTGCGGAAAACAGCGGCATCCGCTTTACGGCGGATATTGACGCGGAATTTTACGCGCAGAAGGTTTCCGACGGCGCGTATACGGACGCAAACGGATATTTCGGCATGATCCTCGTGCCGCAGGCGTACGTCGAGGCGTGCGAAGCGGCGGGGGAAAGCGATTACAGATCGTATTTCGAAGCGCACGGCGGCATGGCGGAAATGACCTACGCGCCTTCCGGAATTTATGCGGAAAACGGCGCTTACGCGCTGCGCCTTTCCCTTGTCGATTTCTACATGCGCAACGTGGAACTGGAATTTGCGGCGATCGCTTATTATTACGACGGCGCCGCATATACCTATTCCGCTCCGTCGGCGCCGCGCAGCGCCCTCGAAGTCGCTTTCGGCGCGCTTGTCGATACGGAAAGCGAATATGACGAAGAGCAACTTGCCGCTTTGAAGGACTACGCGCTGCTTGCGGTTGCCGCGCATTACGGCGCCGAACAGGCGGAAGACCGCACGTTCACCTTCCGCGGCGAAAGCATGGAAAAAGATGAACTGCTTGCGGCGGTGGAAAGCGAATCGGCGTTTTTGAGAAGCGATTCCGGCGAAACACTGCAATTGAACGCGCAGCAGATCGAATGGATCAAAACGACCGCCGCCGCGCAAAATAAAAACGCGGTGGAAGTGTATACCTACGGCGTAACCGACTCCGGCGACGATTATTCCCTGACGGGGACGGATGTGCTCGGCAACGCGTTTACGCGTACGGGCGTGTGCGGCGCGTGGACGAAAACGACGGTCCTCGTCGACGATCTCGTCGACCTTGCCGCCGGCGGCAAGGATGGCGATTTAACAGCCATCTGCGGGCGCATCGGCGCATACGTGGACTATACGCCCGCGATCGAGCTTGACGGCGAAGAGCCGCTCCCGACCCTCGCACTCGACGATAAGCAGCAGGGCACGCTTTCCATCCCCGCCGCCTTCGTGAACCTGCCGGAAGGCGAACCCGTCGCCGCGGCGTACCGCGTTACGAGATACG